>CAZYEZ010000108.1:0-7774 GCA_964646775.1 uncultured Chitinophagaceae bacterium
ACCATCGCTCTCGTGGTTTGCTCATCGCCGCCTTTCTGAACCATGTATTGATAGGCAACCAACACGCCCAAGGTAATCATCAGCCCTTGGATGACGCTCATACTCAGCAATCTCCAGTTTAGAAAAGTTTCCGTCAATCGCCGCGGCTTTCGGGTCAAGGTTCCTTTTTCCATCGGTTCGTTTTCATAAACGATCGAACAAGTGGGGCCCATGATCAATTCCAAGAAAATAACATGAACTGGGGTAAAAATATGAGGATAAATCCAACCCAGAAACAAAGGCAGGGATACGGTCAAAATGATGGGAATGTGAATCGAAATGATATACTGTATCGCCTTCTTGATGTTGGCATATATCCGTCTTCCTGCCGCAATTCCAACCACCAGCTTTCCTAGATCGTCATCGACGATGACCAAGGAGGCGGCTTCTTTGGCGATTTCGGTCCCTTTATGCCCCATGGCAACCCCGATATGTGCCGCCTTCAGCGCCGGCGCATCGTTGACTCCATCGCCCAGCATGGCCACCACCTCTTGATCCTTTTTGAATGCCCGAATCATCCGAAGCTTCGCTTCCGGGAACATACGGGTAAACAGCGTAGCTTTTCTGGAGACCTCCACCAAAGCCGATTCATCGTATTCGAGAATCTGGCTCCCCCCGACGGCCGGGCCATGGTTTTTGATGCCCGCCTGTTGGGCAATCGCCAAGGTCGTATCTTCATTATCTCCCGTAATCACTTTCACCTTGATTCCCGCATCATAGATCTGCTGAAATACTTCCCGAATCCCCTTCTTTGGAGGATCGTAGAAAACGGTGAAGCCTAAAAACTCAAAAGGAAAGGACTGCTGCGCCTTTGGAAAATCATTCCCCTCAAATTGTGCCTTGGCTACCCCAAGCAAGCGGTACCCCTGTTTACCCAGATCTCGGACTTGCTGACCCAGCTGGGATCTCTCCGCCTCGGTCAATTGCGATACCGCCAAGATGGCTTCCGGCGCTCCTTTCGCCGCAATAATCCGCGTCCCATCTCCCCCTTCAAAAATATGGGTCATCATCGGAGGTCGACCTTCCAGCGGATACTCATGAATCATTTGGAACTGGGGCCGCCGATCCTCCTTCTGGGTTTGCCCGTAGCAGGTATGCAGCGCCCTTTCCATGGGATCAAAGGGTACGGGTTCGCTGCTCCACATTGCATATTCAATGAGTTCAGAGAGCGCCGGATCTTCCAGGGATTCCGAGGGGTAGAGCTTAGCGGTTTTCGCCTCATAGACCGCTTCAAGCAGCATCCCATTTTCGGTAATCGTTCCTGTTTTATCCGCGCAGATAACCGTGGTACTCCCCAGCGTTTCTACGATGCTGCTCCTTTTGATGATAATCCCCTCCCGCATGAGTTTCCATGCGCCCAAAGCCATGAATGTGGTAAATGCCACCGGAATCTCTTCGGGCAGAATGGACATAGCCAGGGTTAGACCGACCAAAAGACTTTCGATCAAATCGCGGCTCTGCCAAAAACTGTATCCCCATACCAGGAGAAAGACCAATATTCCGATAACGGCCATCCCCTTCACAAAGCGAGTAATCTGGACCTGCAATGGAGAAGGAACCTCCTTCATCGTTCCCATGGACTGACCAATCTTACCTAATCGGGTGGCATCTCCAATTTCCTCGACTTCGAAAACCGCTAATCCCGAAACGACCAAAGTCCCATCATAGACCTTTTGATCTTCGGTCTCCAGGCTCTTGAACACCGAAAAAGACTCGCCGGTTAGCGCCGCTTCGTTCACCGAAAAATCACTGCTATAGACGATCTGGCCGTCTGCATTGATCATCTTTCCTTCTTCAACAATACAAAGATCTCCCACGGCGAGCTCATGGGTTGGCACCTGTACCACGACTCCATTGCGAATAACCGTACTTAAAGGCTCATTGAGCTTTTCCAGGGCTTCCAGGGCTTTTTTGCTGCTATTATCCTGATAGAAAGAGATCCCCGATACCGCGGCAATCGCTCCCAGCATAAACAGCGCTTCGGCGTAGTTACCTACAATCAGGTAGATCACTGTGACGGCGATGAGCAAGAGCAGCATGGGCTCACTTAGAATATCTAGGAACATCCGATACCAGGCTCGGTCCTTGATTCGGCTAGAACGATTATAGCCGTGCTTATTCCGGGATGCTTCCAACGCTTCGTCCGAAAGTCCCTGCAGGTGTGGAGGAATGGTATAAGGCATCGTTTTAGTTCTAATGCTTCATGAATCCAAAACGATGAAGGCAGTCCCTCAAGCCATCCATATCCAAGGGCTTCTCCAGAAAAGCACGTACCTGGGCGAAGGATTTCGCCCTTTGCACATCCCGCTCGTTAATCGAGGAGCTTAACATAAACAAATCGCAGTGCTGACGAAAACGAAGGCCCAGGCCTTCAAAAGCTTCCAGGAAAGCAAAACCATCCATGGTAGGCATTTGGATATCGACAAAAATTAAGGTGGGATTGGGCCGGGGCTGAGCTGAGAGAAAGTCCAGAGCCTCTTTCCCGTTTTCAAAGCTCCAGACCTGCCCCTGGAAACCTAAACGGTCAATAATATTTTGGGCAATGAATATGTCCAGGGGACTATCATCGATAAGAACAAAATCAACGTTTGTCATAAAAAAGATCTCGAGGGGCGGCATCAAATGCCTCAACGAATATAAGGTTATTTTTCAAGGTGTCGGTCATCGATCATTGACCGATCATTCATCGAACGATACGTAATCATTCAGCGAGGACCCTCCCCATCCATTCGCGCATTCAAATTCCAAAGAGGTATGGTTGTTATTTTCCCGGAATCTCCACCAGAAAGCGAGAGCCCTCGTTAAGCCGGGACTGAAGCGATAAATGCCCATGGATGCGCCCCACGGCTTCGCGGGCATGGTAGAGTCCGAACCCGGAGCCCTGGTGATGGTTCCCCTGCCTAAAGAACAGGTTATAGACCAGGGCCTGATCTTCATCGGCAATACCCATTCCATTATCGGAGACCTCCATCCAGGCTTTCCCTTTCTCCACTTTTATGCGAATCCCAATCTGCTTATTCTCGGCGTCCTGACGCTGGTATTTGATGGCATTACTAAGCAGATTATTGAGGATCACTCGCAAAGAGACCAGATCATTGCGAAACCGTTCCTTCTGATCAATCTCCGTGCTCACCTCAATACCCTGCTTTTCTAAATCCAGGGAGAAAAAGCTGAGCTGGTCGGCGACCAAGGCCTTAAAGTCAATGGGCACAATCTCTAATTCCCCGCGTCTTAGATTATAATATTCATGAAGTCCCCGGATATACTCATCTACCTTCTTCATCGAGGATTCCATCATCCCCATCATCCGCCGAACCTCTTCTAGGGAATCCGACTCATTGGCGATCTTCAGCAAACCCAGGCTGCTCACAATCGGACCCCGAATATCGTGGGTGGCACTGTAAGCAAACTTATCCAGCTCTTCATAAGCCCGGTTCAAGGCTTCGTTGCTGCGAGCCAGCAAAGCCGTCGTCTGATAAAACCGATAAGCCTCATCAATGGCCGAGTGAATCTCCAGATCCGACCAGGGTTTGGAGACATAACGAAATATATGCCCGTTGTTGATGGCCTTGATCACCGCATCCAGGTCGGCATAGGCGGTAATCAAAATACGAATCGGCTTGGGGAAAGCCCGCAGCAGCTGGGCAAAGAAGGCGCTGCCGGTTTCGCCAGGCATGCGCTGATCGCAGAACACGACGGCGATATCCGGCTCTTCGGCCAGAAGTTGACGGGCCTCTTGGGTCGAAGTCGTCGTATAGATGGTATAAGCATCTCGAAAAGAAGCCCGAAAGGCGGCCAGATTATGCGGTTCATCATCGATATAAAGCACTTTCACCTTCGTCTTCTCTATCATAATCATGGGGTTTTTATTTTTTGAGTGGCCGGGAAGCTAAACAAAAACTCCGTCCCTTCTCCCCAGACCGAGGAGACCTCTACCTTGCCGTGATGCTTCTCGACGATCTGATAGACAATAGATAGCCCCAGGCCTGTTCCCTCTCCCACTTCCTTGGTCGTAAAAAAGGGCTCAAAAATTCGTAACTTCACCTCTTCGGGCATACCCTGCCCGTTATCTTGGAAGCGGACCTTGGCGGTTTGGCCTTCCATCCATGTGCGAATGCGGATTTGACCACCTAGATTCTGGCCATACCGAGCTTTGATGGCCTGGATGGAATTCGTCAGGATGTTTAGGAACACCTGGTTTAACTTCCCAGGGTAGCATTCAATCGGTGGAATATTCTCAAATTCTTTGATCACCTCTATGGATTGATCCATAAGGTTGTTTACGATCACCAAACTGGAGGAGATGCCCTCCTCCAGGGAGGCAAACTTCAGATCGTCTTCGTCTAATCGGGCAAACACCTTCAAGGAGCGGACGATTTCCGTAGTCCGGGAGGAACCCTCCTTGATTCCGTCCATCAGGCTGGCCATCTCCGTTTTCAGGTATTCAAAATCTGCCTCTTCCTTTAATTTTTCGATCTGCTGCAAAGCCTGTTCCCTCGGTGTGGTTTCCACGAGCTTTTCGATCTTCGCCATTAAGTCCAGGACCTGATCTAGGTCTCTTTTCAAGGGTCCCAGGTTGGCGCTCACAAAATTCAGTGGGTTGTTCATCTCGTGGGCAATTCCCGCCGTGAGCTGTCCCAGCGAAGCCATCTTCTCGGATTCAACCAGCTGGGCCTGGGTTCCCTTGAGCTCCTTTAATGCCCGATTCAACTCCTGATTGGAAGTTTTCAATGCCTTGGTCCGGTCATCGACCATCTTTTCCAAAAGCAAGTTCTGTGTACGCACAATCTGGGCGTTTTCCTCCATGATCTCCAGGGCCTTCTGTTGAGAGGCCTCTTTCTCCTGGCGAAATATGTTAATCTGATCAGCCAGGGCAAAGGATAGCACCAAGACTTCGATCCCGGAACCCAGATACAGAACATATCGGGTAAACTCATTCATGGCCAGCAAACCCTGGTCCCGAAGAATAAAGATGAATATACCCAGCAGAAACGGCGTCCATGCCAAGAGAAAAAACCGTGCTTGCCGGCTCTTCTTCATGGACAGATAGATGGCAATGACCAGCAGGGTGAAGGCCCCCAGCATGGCATTAATCTGCATCAGTCCCTGGGCCAGACGGTGATATCCGATCACGCTAAACACGATGTTTAGTAGATAAAATCCGTTAATGGCGTGCAAAAGCGGAATGGTGCGAGGCAACTGAGTTCGAATCGCCATAAAACGAACCGAAAACAAGTTGGCAAAAAAGCCTGCGGCCGCCGGCAAAAAGATCACGCTATGCTGTGCGATTTCGGGATAGGAAGGCCAGAAAAACCGATAGGTAAACCCGCCCAAAGCCAGCTGGGTGGCTCCGATGAGCAGCACATAGGCCACATAATAGAGATAGCTGCGATCTCGAACCGTAAAAAAGATGAATATGTTGTAGAGGAACATGGCTAGGAAGACCCCTATATACACGGAGATCCAAATGTCCACACTGTTGAGGCGAAGCAGGATGCTACCGGAAGAATGCAGCTCTAAGGGTACGATAATCTGTTCTGCACTTTGAATCCTTAAATAGAGGCGCCCGGTAGAGCCCGGCTCCATGGCAATGGGAAAGATGAAATTCTGGAATGGGAAGGCCCTTTGGGTAATGGGAATTTGCTCCCCCGTCCTCAGGGAATCGCGGAGCTCCCCTTCCACCACCCAAAAAAAATCAACCTGGTCCAGGATGGGATAAGACAGGTCTACATAAAACTGCTTGAAATTCAGTTGATTTTTCAGATCGAGGCGAAGCCAAATTGCGGAGCGGGTAATACCAAAATTAGGAACGGATTCCTGCACCCTTTCAAAAGGCAGGCCCTGAACTTGTTCCAGACTGAGACTGCCATCCTTATCCTCTAAATAATAAATATGGGAGGAGCCCGTGGCGCCCGATCCCACCGCGGAAATCGGATATACTTGCCCTTCCCGTCCCACCATCGATGGCGGGAGGAGGAATAAGAAAAGGAGTAACCCAAGCAAAAAATGAAGCGGGCGCATAGTTGACCCCCAAAATACCAAATTTTGGGAAGGAGCCCCTATCGTCCGCCCAGGCATTTCAACCCATTACAAATCTTCCTCTTCAACCACTTGGTATTTTCTAAAGTCGAACCTGGGTAAATTCAGCTCATAGGCAATATCCAGCGGGCCCCGCAAAGAAGCCTCCCGGCGCACCTGCTGAGGCCGCTCTCGAAGCGATCGGAGTATCTCCTGTTCATGGATGTCTGCATGGGAAAGGTCGTTGACGTCTTCCATGATGGCCCCGGTAGCCACCAAGCCTTCCTTGGGATAGTAAAAACTCCCCCGGTTACCCAAACGTATTTCCGGTAGGAACCCCTTCCTCAAGGTAAAGGGTAAAGTATGTTCTCCACAAAGAACAAACAAAGTCTTCAATCCAAGCATATAGCCGATCGTAATACAGGCTCTGGCTAAAAAAACAGTTCCGATTCCATATCCGGCGATGGAACGCGCATTCCATAGCCCGCACATCTCGCCCGTGCCTTGAGGGGCATACTGGGAGATTAAATTTCCGATGTTCGGATCAAAGGCTTCGACCGCTTTTACAATCGGAAGAGGGGTCTGTGGATTGTATACATGAACCCGCGCTCCCCCTAATAGCTCCCCGGTTTCCATCGATTCTGCCGCGATGACAAAAACATGAGGATCATCCATCCATGCGCTGCCCGCCGTGGTAATCTTGGTGATTCCAAAAATCTCTAATACCTTCATGTGTTCCAGGGCGTACTGCTGACAACATTCTTTCTCCTCAATAGCCTGGAAGGCCCTAATTCTGATCATAACTCTGCTTCAGTCTGGAGTGTAGCGGCTAAACTTCTCCTATAAGACCTGACGGATGGGCGCTCCGCCTTGGACAGCCTAAATAGGAAAACCAACTCCCGCTCCCTAGCTTCCGGAAATATCTCTACAATTTGCGCATAGATGCTATGAAACGCATCTACCATACTGGCCTCCATTCCTTCCGCCCCTCCGTGTTGGATTCGGGAAATCGGGTATATCGGCGCGAGCATGGGCTGCAAAGATAGCCATTCTTTGGTGGTCGCGAGCCAGGCGCGCTCTATGGCTCTCCCCGCCTGAAACAGGGCGAAAGGATGAAGACTTTCAGCAGTGACCAACCCGATGGCCGAGGCCGATCGAACGGCTGCTTTACCCATATCCCCCAGAGCTCGGCCCTTATCCCATTCTCTTAACAAATCGACGACGCTCGGGTCCTGCGCCAAGCGCAGACCGGCGCGCTCTGCCGGGCGCAAGTCCAAGCTATCAAGATCCACCCCATCTCCCGTTTCTTTCGCATGGTCTGTATTCCATCGAAGCTCTTCTTCGAAGAACGAGCGATGCCCCTGGGGATCGAGGAGGCGGAGGCGTTCCGCCTCCCCAACCATCTCCGTCCAGTGCGCGAGCTCTTCCTCATCGGTCGAGATATGAAGCCGAATTCCCGGAACCGATTCCATCGCTTGGGTGATCGCCGCTAGGCTGGCTTCTGGCAGCGGCTTTCGCGCACCGAGGCGGCGGTTGGTTTCTCTTTGATGGATCCAAGGAGCCAACTGTTCTGGTTCATAAAGTGGATCATAAAGTCCCTCGGTCTGGTCACCCGGACCCTGGTCACGCTGGCTAAATCCAGGCTGGGCGAGAAAGCGGCCGCTGGCCACCAACGGAGATTCAGGGCCTAAGGGGAAAAGGGTATAATCCAAGCCCG
>CAZYEZ010000109.1:0-7620 GCA_964646775.1 uncultured Chitinophagaceae bacterium
GCTTTTTCCATCTAGGTCGACCGGCTAAATCTTCAACTTTATTTAGCTGGCTTAAGAGTCTGCCTTGCATAGTATCGAATTGTCGAAAGTACTTCATTCCATCCACCAAACGAGGTCGGCTATATAAATATAATAAATACCGGCAGAAAGCTTCCGTATATCAATTTTCATTGAAGCGGAGCGCCTTTTTATAATGATGGCGCGAAGTTTATGCGGAATGAGGGGGTGGCATCATCGGAACAGGCAAGATTACAAGAAAGGCTCCCCGTCTGTTCCCCAGGAATGGCCTAAGCGACCTCTGCCCCCTGCTCTCTTTATTGAACCCCTGCTTGATCGGGCCTAGCTGACTCTTTCTATATCATAAGGCGCGGGGTAGATGGCAGGTAAGGCCTTAACTCAATTCTTGGGACCACGCCCCGCAGAAGCCGATTCAGATGGCGTTTGAACAAAAGCCTGAACAAGTTCGAAGGGATTTTTCGAAGGGATTTACTAAGGCGTATCCGGCCATGAAGAAAAGAGGGGCTAAACAGGAGGCCGCCCTATACCCGCCTATACTTTGGCGATGAAATGCGGGGCGTGGCGCTCTCTTGCCACGATCCCGCGTAGAGCAAATGCCTTGGTTTGGAGTCCCCCAAGCCCTTTTAAACTTATCATTTCCTGAAAACTCAAAGGCTTAAGCCTTCATTCATCAGGCGCCTATGGCAATAAATCTATTACCATAGGGCACGCCCACTGGAACAATAAAGGAACAAAGCCCGATTAAAGCCCGATTAAAGTCCGATTAAAGTCCGATTTTAATAGCGCGTTATGGCGCCAAATCCATTAAATGCATCGAGCTCTCCTTTAGGAAGAAATACCGCATCTCCTCCATTCCTCAGGTTGGCTTCAATGAGTTCATCATAGATATCATCGATCACGTCCTTACGATCGCGCAGATCATCCCCCACATAACGGATCAAATCATTCTCAATGACCGCCGGCTGAAACCTCCCCTGCTCAACAAAAATTGTGGCTACTCTACCTTGCTTAATGGCTCTCCAGATGTCATTGGTGTCACTCACAAACTTACCGGTGCTTACCGCATTTTTTAGTTCCTCCTTCCGGGCTCTATTTTTCTCGATCGTGTACTCCCCAACGATCTTCCAGGCTTCAGTAATAATTGCATGAGCTTTTTCATTCATGCGATTCTTATTAAGAAACGTATCCAGAAGGCTGGATCTCCGGTCTGCAATTTTTAGATAATCGTGATAATTGGATTCGACGGAGCAAATAAGCACCGGAGCAGGGTTGTTTTTCCATAAGGCGTTGACTTCTTTATCTACCCGATTGAAAAATTCCAAAATAAGGTTCGTCTGCCGACTCGCATTAGAAGGCTCCGACTTAATGGTAGAAAAGAATTCATTTTCCATCGGAAACGGAGCACCGGCTTCCGCCAGGACTTTGTCATTAAAGGCCTCGATCAATCGGGCCCTTTGCTGATCCAGTACCAGAACGTAGTAATGGGTTTCTTTATGCAAAGCTCTTAGTAAATCCCGGGTAGCAAATGAATGGTCTATAACCACCCTGTTCTCGACGGCAATGGGTAATCGAATGTATTCGGCGATCTTTTCATTTACAAAGAGGATAAGGCTTTCAAGGTTTTGACTGTGATCGATCTTCTTTTCCAATTCAGCTAAGCGATCGATGAGGACTTGGGCATCTCGTTTAGCCCGATCTGCCAAAAGTCGGTCTCCTGCTTCCTTAACTAGATTCTTTAAAAGCTTTGGGTCTTGCAGGTATCCCGGCTTGGTGCGGTGCGTATTCAAAATAATCGTCACACAGCTTTCAGATCTTAGGTTCTTCAGTCTTTTTAGTTGAATATTCATATACTACGTATTAGGCTAAGTGGTCAAGGGATAAAACACCTAAACATAATAAAAACATGCCTAAAACCTCGTTAATAGTTTCGTAGAGCGAGGCCGCCCTTCGCGGATCCGCCTTCTTTGCGAAATTAACCGGTAGAAGGGGTGCAAGGAGCTGATCGGTTCACAACATCCATCTGGGGATACTGCCTATTCAGGGCCCCATCTGGGCAAAAAACAGGCACCATTCCATCAAAACTTTCTCCGTTGAATATTCCGAGGAAAGGGGCTCACGCGATCTGCGCCGATCCTTGGCCAAAGAACTAAAATTTGATTCCCCATGGTCGAATAAGAATGCATTAAAAATTTTATATTCGCACCCTGTCGGGTAAATAAATAAGAAAAGGCGATGGCATTCACATTGAAAAAGGCGGGAAATCTTTACAGAAAACCTGCGTTTCTTTCTAGTTGTATGGAGCTGCATTGAGCTGCATAGAGCTGTATGGAGCGGTACTGCCTGGCAAATGAATAAAATTAAAATCATCGAGGTCGAGCTTGAACATGTAACCCTTGATATGCAAAGCAAGAAAGTCGGTTAGCATTAAAGATGGCCCTGCTAGTTGAGAACTTTGACACAACGAATCACCAGATGGCAAAACCCGAAAACGTTCACCGCATCTTTTTCGATTTACTGGAACAACAGAAATTTGTTGAAAGTGACTTGGATTACTCCATCCTTAAAAACCACAAAACACAACTGCAAAAAATAGCTGACATCGGCAACTCGGTGGTTAGTGTGCTCGACGTTTATAAGAAGCAACACGGATTCTATTCATCCAACTTCGGATCAATTCTAGGATACAGCCAAAAAGAGGTTGAGGCCTACGGGGAACATTTTATAAATACAAAAATCCACGCGGACGATTTTTTAGGCATTACAAAAAATGGACTTACCGGCTTCAAACTTTTTTTTGAAATGTCTGCCGATGACAAGTTGAACCATAAGCTTATCAATGAGTTCAGAGTGCTGAACGCAGACAACCAGTATGTGAGAGTCATAGAGCAACACCAGGCATTAGAGCTGGATAGGCACGGAAATCTTTGGCTCGCTTTGAGTATTTTGGATGTTTCCCCAAACCAAAATCTCGAGGAACCAATTAAAAGTCAGTTACTCAATTTCAGAACGGGTAGGTTTCTATCCCTGGTGGACAATAAATCAGAAATTTCCGCTTCACTGACGCAGCGAGAAATTGAAATATTGAAGCTGGTTAAGGACGGCTTGCTAAGCAAGGAAATCTCGGATAGGCTATCGATAAGTATCCATACGGTAAACACGCACCGGCAACGCGTATTGGAAAAGCTGGGAGCGGCCAATTCCATGGAAGCCGTAATATTATCATCAAGATTGGGTTTAGTATAACCGATGTACTGATAAATCAGTATTGTCAATTAGGGAGAAAAAAAGCTTTTTGCGGAGTGATTTTCATCTCAAACAATCATGCAACCTATGCTACGAACTCTTTCGGTTCTCCTATACCTGCTTTTACCGATTTCTTTGCTTGCCCAACAACCTACCCAATCCATTCGTGGAACGGTGGTGGACGAGGCATCCAATATGCCCCTGGCTTATGTTTCCGTGGGATTAAAAAACACGGTGTTTGGGACCCTAACAGACAGCGCGGGGCATTTTACTCTCCCGGATGTTCCCGTTGGCAGATATGACATAGCCATATCCCTGATTGGTTACGAACCCGTTATTTTAAGAGAAATACAACTCACCGCAGCCAAGGAAGTCTTTCTGAACATTTCCATGAGGGAGAATCCAACCGCATTGGATGAAGTGGTCGTCAGACCAAAAGTAAACAAAGAGCAACCCCTTAATTCGATGGCGACGGTAAGTGCCCGAATGTTGAGCGTCGAAGAGGCCGAGCGCTATGCCGGAGGGTTTGACGACCCGGCAAGATTGGTTTCCGCCTTTGCTGGCGTATCCAGCAACGTGGGTAATAATGCCATTGTCGTAAGAGGCAACAGTCCGCAGTCTTTACAATGGAAATTAGAAGGGGTCGAAATCTCTAACCCAAACCACTTTGCTGATTTAGGCGCCTTTGGCGGCGGTGGACTCACCGCATTAAGCACCCATTTACTGGCAAATTCAGATTTTTTTTCAGGCGCCATGCCTGCTGAATACAGCAATGCCCTGTCTGGTGTTTTTGATATTTTTATGCGAAGCGGGAATAATCAAAACCACGAACACGCTTTCCAGCTCGGGGCAATTGGGATCGATGCAGCTTCAGAAGGCCCGTTTAAAAAGGGGAAAAGATCTTCCTATATATTCAATTACCGCTATTCCACCTTGGGACTGCTGGCTCCGATCCTTCCCGACAATGCAGCAGGGACAACCTATCAAGACCTCTCTTTCAAACTAAACTTCCCTACGGGAAAGGCGGGGACGTTTTCACTCTGGGGATTGGGGTTATTGGATCATTCCGATGCCCAAGCAAAAGACCATATCAGCGAATGGGAATACCATTCGGACAGAGAAAACCAAGATGCCCATCAGGTTATGGGTACGGCAGGCGTGAGCCACCGAATTCTCCTAAACGACCGTCAATTCCTAAAATCAGTTTTGGCCGTAACGACCAATGGGATTGATATGCAAAGCAAAAGCTTAGACAGTAGTTTTCAGCTTATGCCGAAAAATGTGATAAACAATCGTTTTTATAACCTTGTTTTATCCTCTTCGCTCAATACAAAATATAATGCAAGGCACACCAATAAATCGGGCTTTGTTATTACCCAAATGAATTACAGTATGCTGCTCAAAGATGCTGATTCAGCTAAAACGAGCTTACAAACGCTGGTGAACGAAACTGGAAATAGTACGTTAGTTTCGGCTTACAGTAATTCATTGTTGCATATCAACGATAAAACAAGCCTAAATGTCGGAGTCAACGGGCAATGGTTCACCTATAATAACGCATGGTCGCTGGAGCCCAGAGCGGGCATCAAATATCGATTTGCCCCTAGGCAAACCCTAAGCTTTGCTTATGGGCTGCACAGCCGTTTAGAACGGCTGAACTACTATTTTATTAAGGATAAATCTAACCAACTCATCAACAAAGATTTGGGCTTCACACGAGCCCACCATCTGGTTTTGGGTTATGACATCAACACATCAGAACTCACTCATCTGAAAGTAGAAGCCTATTTTCAGCACCTGTTTGATGTTCCTGTGATGCAGGGAAATTCCTTTTCGTTAATCAACCAACACAACGATTGGTTTTTTAACGGAAAACTTCAAAATACGGGGCAGGGTAGAAATTATGGCTTGGACATTACTTTCGAAAAATACCTTTCCAGAGGATACTATTACATGGCAACCGCCACTTTATTTAACTCGGAATATCAGGGTGACGACAAGGTCTGGCGAAGCACACGCTACAACCGCAATTACGCGATCAATTTACTCGCCGGCAAAGAGTGGCTGCTGGGTGGAAACAAAAACAAAATTTTGAGTGTGAACGGCCGGGTGAGTTATCAAGGGGGCGACCACTATTCACCAATCAATACCACGGCCTCCCTAGCCACTGAAAGTGTTGTCTTTGACGAAGACAAAGCCTTCTCACAGCAATTCCCATCGAGCTTTACAAGCCATCTCACATTAAGCTACAAAATCAACAAGCAGAAAACCACCCACGAATTTGCCCTCAAAGTCATTAACCTGACTCAATTTGAAGAATACCTGGGCTTTAGGTACAATTACCAAACCCAAATGGTGGATACAGAACGGGAAGCCATTTTTATACCGAATATCAGCTATAAGATAGAATTTTAGAATTAGAATAATCATTATAGCCTTGCTCCGTAAGGAAGAATCTTATATCGCTTCTGATATCGTCTATTGTCATCGCCAAACGTTCCGACTTTCCAACTTTTAATCACTCCTTTGGGGATATTAAGACAACTATAGGCTATCAGGCCAATTTCATCCATACGGATGTGGATGAGGCATCGGATCGGCTTATAAACCGGAGGCGTTAAGAGTTGATGTCATCAAGGCTGGGTTTAGAATTAGGAAATCGGTTACAATACACTAGGCATTGGGGATTAATTTGTGCTACATCCAGCTTACCAATCTTTGTCAATATGGTAATTAATGAGGAGTTGATGAAAATCCCGTAGAATCTTTTATCGGCAGAGCGTCTTATATGGGCCCTGATTTTTTTGCTGTCAATGGTTGTAAAGTGAAAATGCGTTTCGAATTTTTCTTTGATACTGCTTGGGATTATTGAATAAAACCGGTCAATTATTTTATCTACGATGTCTTGAAACTTAGTATTGATAGCGTTAAATTCTTTTTCTATCAGTATGTCAGGTATTTTATCACCTAACATTTTTTCGTATTGGGCTTTCACCATATTCATACGCGCCGGTAAATCTTCTGCTTCCTGCTCATACTCATAGAATTCCGTCTGAACGGCATGGGCAAACTCTTTCGCTGATTTGTAGGTCATGACATCCAATATGTTGCTAAAGTTTCTCTTAAAAAGTATCTATATACTCTTTAATTCGTTTAAGTAGTTCTTCAAAAGATGGCTGGCCTTTGTAATAGAGATTTGCGGTAGCTTCATAGCGTTGTCTGAATCGCTCTCTTAGCTCACTGTCTTCAAGCAGGAATGCCTGATTTTGTGCTATAGGGATTTCTTTATCTTTATTTGGGAAGCGAGCTTCCTTGTGAGCTTTATATTCATCTGAGCCGATAAAGTCCTGAACCTGTTTGAAATTGAGAAGGCTGTAAACATCATAATACTGGCGCATGAGGTTTTGCTTCTCTTTTCCTTCTTCCTGTTCCTGCCTGAACGTTGTAGTTATGGTTTGTAGTTTTTCAACAAAAGTGTAACCTGGGTGGTAGCATGGTATTTCAATCGCCCTGTTATCAATTATATCAATGCCTACTGTTGAGGAGGCTTTATCATAAGCCCATGAGCTTATGGTCAACTTTTGGTTTGGAGTGATGGTGTCAAACCCTGCTTCAAGAAGAATACCCTCCTTTACCCCTTCATTCTTCTCTGTGTGGCTTTTATAGAAAAGCCTGATGCCACCGCTATTATAGGTTTTGGTATTATCAAAATCTGTGTCCCGCTTGGCAGAGATTACTCCATCTATTTTGATCGCGGCTGCAAGTTTATCATAGTAGTTCCTCCGTGATTCAACCGCAGCAGCTTTGGTATTCTTTGGGTTTGTGTTCACCTCATAACCTGCGGGCGGTTTGATGTGAATATCTATGTCCTCAGAGAACCTATCTATTATGCCGAAGCCCTTTGACAATGATGTGCCGCCTTTCAGTTCAAACTCAAAGCCCTGTTGCTTCAAGCCATGCAGGGCGTGCATTATCCAATAATCCTTCTCAATAAGCTGGGCAAGGGTGCCAGTCTCTGATTCTAAAATTTTTAGAAGGTCAGGGAACTCTGGCAGGTCATGAAGGTATTTAGACGGCATGGCGATGTTGTTGTGTTCTTAATAATGGATTGAATAAAGCCTTTGCTTTGGCGCTGCCATAACTTTCAACTGCTTGCTTGAGCTGGTTTCTATCCATAGAAAGGGCCTTTGACATAACCTTCCTTAATATTTCATCACTATCTTCTGCAAGGTTCTTGAGGTTGTTCACAAGATCAACCAAAAGGAACTCTTTGGTAAGCTTCTTCGGGAAACGGTGTTTTGAATGGAAAAAGAACCTTTTTCCGCCAAGTTCAAACTCGCCGTGTCTTTTATGGTTATA
>CAZYEZ010000110.1:0-7609 GCA_964646775.1 uncultured Chitinophagaceae bacterium
TTCAAAAAAATTGTCGATTCGGGCGCAGAACAGCAGTTCATTGCTGCGGCCGAGCGCTGAGCGGAGTTTGGTATAGTCTTTCAGATCAAAGGTTCCATCCTCGTTTTTCGTCAGCATGCTCCCTTCGCCGCCTTCCCCTTGACTTCCGATTCTTGCGATTTGCTCTTCGATTTCTTTTTCCATGACCAGATATACGGATCCCAGCAAAAGAATCATAAGAACCGAAAAGCCCAGCTGCCGTCCCAGCAAAAAAGTCCAGTACCCGCGCTGGCGTTTTCGGGCCAGATCAATCTGGTGGGCGGCAAAGAGGAAATAAGCCGCGAAAAACAGTGCGGGAAAGAAAGCACGGAGGAAAGCATCGAGCTGGGGTTCCTGGGTTTTTATGATCGTGGCGATGCTTAGGGCCAGGAGGCCAAGACTGATCAAAATGGCTCCGTATCGAAGCCTTGCCCAAATCCAGCCGATGATCCATCCCAAAGTGAACAGCAGCGCAAGGATCTGAAAGCGAACCGCAATAAAAAATCCGTCGAATTCGGTTTGAGAGAAAGAACTTAATCCTTGATAGAAAAGATAGAGCCCGGTGATTAAAGCTAAAAACGGAAGCAGGAAACGAAAACCAAGGAGCGTGAGCAAGGCCGAGGCCGTCATGCCCCCAAGGAACGAAAAGGACAGGGACAGCGCCTGCTGTTCAGAAACGGAGAGGTAGTGCTCTGCCCGAAGGAGCAGGTCATAGACCACGGCCCAGGTGGGCAGGATCAGGAAGAGGAATACCGCAAGTCCATGGCGAAAAGAAATCTTGAATGGGTCGCGCATAGCCAAAGGGTAAATTTAGGGGATTCAGCTATGGAAGATTGTTAAACTCCTTGAAAAAATGAACTCTGACCCCATGGCGATCTTTGCACCCCTCCCTTGACGGGTTAGCGAGGGCGGGTTCGCCCCGAAGAACAGCCGGGGTGACGGCTTGGTCACTTTGCGTTTTTTGGCATTATGGGTTACCTTTGGCCGCGGCTCGACGCCGGGGTATCTTTTATGGGGCATCTTTTTGGGCATCTTTTATTAATGATAGGCCCTCGGATACGGCCTCGACCGCCGACAGGAAGCAAAATTTAAAAACCTTCGACAATTATCAATGAATATGGCGGATAAAAACCATGATTTCTTAGGCCCGGATTCCCTGCGTCGCGTGACCGTGGTAGGATCTGGAACCATGGGCAACGGGATTGCTCATGTATTTGCTCAGAAAGGATTTGAACTGCGGTTGATGGATCGGGACCAGGAGGCCCTCGATCGGGCCCTGGCCACCATTGAGAAGAACTTGGACCGGCAGCTGAGCAAGGGTCTGACCACCGAGGAAGAGAAGGCGGCAACGCTGGCCAGGATTCATCCCTTCGTAGATTTAAAAGAAGCCGTTGCCGATACGGATCTCGTGGTGGAGGCGGCCTCGGAGCAAAGAGCCATCAAAAAAGACATTTTTGAAAAGCTCAGTGAATGGGCGCCGGCCTCCGCCGTACTGGCCTCCAATACCTCTTCCATATCGATCACGGAGATTGCCTCCTGGACGGCGCGCCCCGAGCAGGTGATTGGTATGCACTTTATGAATCCGGTGCCTGTCATGAAGCTGGTGGAGATCATCCTTGGATATGCCACCGATCCGGCCGTGGGCCAGCAGATTCATGCCCTTGCCCGATTCCTTGATAAAGTGCCGGCCGTGGTTCAAGATTACCCGGGATTTGTGGCCAACCGCATTCTCATGCCGATGATCAACGAAGCGATTATCGCCCTGCATGAGGGCGTCGCCGGTGTGGAGGAGATCGATACCATTATGAAGCTGGGCATGGCCCACCCCATGGGGCCTTTGCAGCTGGCAGATTTTATTGGCCTCGATACCTGTTTGGCCATCCTTCAAGTTCTGCATCAGGGCTTTGGTCAGCCCAAATATGCCCCATGCCCCTTGTTGGTTAATATGGTGCAGGCGGGATACCTGGGGGTGAAAACCCGGGAAGGCTTCTACCGCTATGAGGCAGGATCCAAGGAGAAAGTGCCCAGCTCAAGATTTCTGCGTTCTTAATGCCAAGAATTCAGTTATTTTACCTTAGCCATGGATATTGAAAATATCTCGCTAGGGTATCTAAGCATCAGCGACTATCAGCAGCTGTTGGAAGCCATGAAGGCCTCCTACCCGCACTGGCCAGGCAACTATTGGTCCGAAGGGGCCATTGAACGCATCATTGAGCGTTTTCCGGAGGGTCAGCTGGTGGTAAAAGTCAACGGGAAAGTCGTGGGCTGCGCCTTGTCGATCATCGTTCGATACAGTCGCTTCGGAGATCAGCATACTTATAAGGAAATCACCGGCAACTATCGCTTCGATACGCATGACCCTCTAGGCGACACCCTCTATGGGATCGAGGTCTTCATTCACCCCGACTATCGGGGTCTTCGCCTGGCTCGCCGCCTTTATGACCGGAGAAAGGAGCTCTGCGAGCAGAAGAACTTAAAGGCCATTGTTTTCGGCGGGAGGATCCCCAACTACCATGCTTATGCGGACCGCTGCAGTCCTCGTGACTATATTACCAAGGTAAAATACAAGGAGATCTATGATCCGGTTCTGAGTTTTCAGCTCTCCAACGATTTTCACGTAAAAAAGCTGATTAAAGGCTATATGCCCGAGGACAGCCAAAGCCTGGAGTATGCCACTTTATTGCAGTGGGACAACGTCTATTATCAACCTGAAAAAGGTCAGCGTACCAAAACCTTCATCCGGCTCGGCCTGGTGCAATGGCAGATGCGCGCCTACAGCGACCTGGACAGCCTCTTCAAACAAGTCGAATATTTTATTGACGCCATTTCGGCTTATCAGACCGATTTTGCCGTGCTCCCGGAACTATTTAATGGACCTTTGATTGGGAGTTTTGAAAACGTCAATGAAGCCGAAGCCATGCGGGAGCTGGCGGCCTTCACGCCTGCCATCCAGACCCGTTTCAAGGAGTTAGCCATCCGTTATAATGTGAACATCATTACAGGGAGTATACCCATCCTTGAAGGAGAGAGCTTATATAATGCAGGCTTTCTATGCCATCGTGACGGGCGGCTCGATGAATACCGAAAAATCCATATTGCGCCCTATGAATTGCGGCATTGGGGGATGATGGGTGGCAACCGTTTATCGGTATTTCAGACCGATGCAGGTAAAGTCGGCATTCTATTGGGCTATGATGTCGAATTCCCGGAGCTATCGCGGCTGCTGGCCGACCAGGGTTTGCAAATCCTTTTTGTCACCTTTTTGACCGATACCCAGAATGCCTATATGCGCGTTCGATACTGTTCTCAGGCCAGGGCCATCGAAAACGAATGTTTTGTGGCCATTGTAGGCAGCGTAGGCAATCTCCCGAAGGTGGAGAACCTGGGCATTCAATATGCACAGTCTGCGGTTTTCACGCCCTGTGATTTTGCCTTCCCTTCGACGGGTATCAAATCCGAGGCAACGCCCAATACGGAGATGGTATTAATTGTGGATCTGGACATGGAGCTTCTCGATGAACTGCATAGCTACGGTACGGTTCAGAATCTCAAGGATCGGAGAAGGGATTTCTTTAGCCTCGTGGCCAAAACGGAATCATCGAGATCTTGAAGGCTTTAATTCGAGGATCTTTCCAGCAGGCGGGCTGCTTTTTCGTAATTTTGCCCCATGGCCATGGAATTGATTTTAGCGACCTCGAATCCAGGAAAGATTCGGGAGATCCGGGCGCTGGCGCCGGAATGGATATTAAAGACTGCGCGCGAACTGGGATTTACCGAAGCAATTCCAGAGCCTTATGACCGTTTTGATCTTAACGCGGAAGCCAAGGCGAAAGCCTTGTTTGACTTTAGCGGCAAGCTCGTGCTTGCCGAAGACAGTGGCTTATCGGTGAATGCCCTTCAGGGAGCACCCGGAGTCCAAAGCGCCCGCTTCGCCGGCCCCGAAGCCAGCGATGAGGACAATCGCCGGAAATTATTGGCGGCCATGGAAGGTCAGAAAGACCGGTCGGCGGCCTACACCTCCGTGTTTTGTCTGATAACACCCCAGGGGGCTTCTCATTTTTTTGAAGGGCGTTGCGAAGGCCATATTTTAGAGGCCGAGGAAGGGACGGGGGGATTTGGATATGATCCGTTGTTCGTTCCCCGGGGCTATAAGCATAGCTTTGGCGTCTTGCCAGCGTCCGTCAAACAGGAGATCAGCCATCGCGCCCAGGCGTTGAAAGGTTTATCTCAATGGCTGGCCATCAAGGGTAAGGAATTGTCACCATGAAATACGAACCAGGAGATAAGATTCGTTTGAAGCGGACGGGAGAAGAAGGCACACTGCGGACCATCTTAGACAAGGAGATGGTGGAAATTGAAGTGGGAGGCGTTCTTTTTCCTGTTTTCGTCGACGAGCTGGAACATCCCTACATATCCTGGTTCGCTAAACTGATCCAGGAAAAGCAGGAGCAGCAGCAAAAGCAGAAGGAGAGGGAAAAGATCTTGGCGAACCACAGGGCGGCCCCTTCGGATTTATTGGCGGCCGGTCAAAGGTCCGCCAAGCACCCTTCGGGAGTTCACCTGGCTATACTCCCTGAGTTCGCAAGTCAACAGGAAGATCTGGTCGCCGCGTTGAAAATTTATCTGGTTCACCACTTAGATCAGCCCAGTCAGTTTTCCTATACGATGGCGGTCGGAGGCGCCGTTGATTTTCAGCTGACCGGAAGCCTTATGCCGGGACAGCATCTCTATCTACATCGTTTTGATTTCGATCTACTCAATGAACAGCCGCGATTCCCATGGAGTCTCCAACCCGAAGGCGGCCATCGAGAAGAGCAAGGAAAGCTGCGCCTTAAGCCCAAAGTGATTTTCGATCATGTCCAGGGCATGCAGCAGGGCGAACCGCCCCTTCTTCTTATTCCCCTGGTGAAAGAATGGACCCCTTTGGAGACCATCGTCCCCAAACCGCAAAAAGCGCTTAAAAGCCGTCGGTTGGATAGAGAGAAACCAAAGACTCCTCGCCCCCGACCACGGGTGGGAAAACCAAAAATGATGGACGCGCAGCCAAAATATGAATTGGACTTGCATATGGAAGCCCTGCTGCCAGGGCATCGGGGTATGAGCGCTGCCGAAATGCTGCGTACCCAATTACGGGTTTTAGAGAATGAGGTCCATTACGCGATTGCCAAAGGCGTCGATCGCATGTATATCATCCATGGGATTGGAAAGGGCGTGCTGCGACATCAGGTGCACCAGTTCCTAAGTAGCCTGGAGGCCGTAAAATCCTACCAGAATGATTGGCACCCTCGCTATGGATACGGCGCCACCGAAGTTGTTTTCCACCCCCCGTTTCACGATGATTAATTCGGGCTAATCCAGCAGTCGCACTTCCACTCGGCGATTTGCCTGCCGGTCCTCATCGGTTCTCTCTATGGCCACTTTTGGGTAGCGACGCCCAAATCCCCGGTATTCCAAACGGTTGGAATCAATCCCTCGATCGACCAGGTACTGATAGATAAACCAGGCCCGGTTCAAGGAAAGGGCTTGTTCCATGGTCTCTTCGTCGATGGCGTCTGCGTTGCGGGGAACACAGCAAACATGGCCCTCCAGACGGATTCGCCGGGTCGGGTGGGCCTTTAAAAACTGGAATAAGGTATCTAAAACCGGGAGAGACTGGGGAAGGACACGGCGAAGGCCCGGGTAAAACAGGAGCTGGTCCAAGGCCATGGTTTCTCCTTTTCCTCTTTCAAGCCATTGATGATAGGCGGATGAAAAACGGGGCGGATTGAATTCCATTTCTTCCATAGGTTCGCCGGCCCCTGGCCGCCAACGTCTCATATCAATCCGTCGGTGCGAAGGAATGCCGGTGGACCGCGGCTCGGCGGCCGGAAGGGCGCCTTTGCCTTCCAAACGGAGCCTAGTGCTTGTCCAGCCTCGCGAAAATAGATGGTCTCGTATGGCCTCGGCCCGCCTGAATGAAAGCTGCTGATTATGCGCCTCATCGCCTTGGTGATCGGCAAAGCCAAGAATGACCAGGGAATCCCCATCGACGAGCCAGCCCAGATAAAGCAGGGAGTCGAGCATGGATTTTTGTTGCGGGTTCAGCTCGTGTATGCTGGTAGGAAAATACAGAGAGAGGGTATCTTGGGCCTTCACAGGCAAAGGGCCAAATAGCGCCAGGATGAAGAGAAAACGAAAACAGCGCATAGGCCGAACAGCGATTCAGATGACACAAAGCTAGGATATATTGGGCGAACCTCCATCACTGGACGGATTTCCCTATGGCGTTTTAGCTGCGTGTTCATCAAACTTCAACTTCTTGATGACAAAAGGGCACGCATCCCAGCCAGGGTTGCCGAATTGAATGGATTTATGCCTTGACGCTTGAGGTTGAACGATATATGCGCAATAGAATTTGAATTGGAATGATTTTTGAACCTTGGCCGATCAGGCTATGCTTCAAGATCTTATTTCTCTCGTAACGCCAGCGCTCCTGATTTTAGGCCTATTGGTGTTTTTCTGTATCAAGTGGTTTCGGATTCTTGACCTGAGACTGCCGAGCGGCGAGCTTTCCCTGTTTTTCCGCTCTTTTCTCATGTATGAGCGACAAGCCATTCGGAACACTTTTGACAGTGGATTGAAGCGATATCTCGAGTATAGCAACCGGGTAAATGTTGTTTTTTATATCTATTTTCTTTTGGTGTTGACTGCTTACTTACTCCTCGGTGGGGTATAAGGCCCATGGGAGATTCGGCACATTGGCCTGAAATTTGTTAGATTTTCTTCAATCTAAATCTCGATCATTATGAAGTATACGCTCCCCCTACTCGTTGCCGCCCTGGCATTAACTTTAGGATCCTGCAAAAAAGACAAGGACGACCCCGAACCAACGCCCATTGCTCAAGAGACGGCGCGTCTCATGCTATTCAATGGTTGCGTAGCCAGTGGGAACTTATCCGTTCGACTGAACGATACAGCGATTCCTGATGCAGGTACCGTGGCCTTTCCAGGTAGATCTGGTTACTGGTCCGTGGGACCCGGTGCAGGCCAGAAAGTTTCCTTCTTGCTAGAAAACTCCATGGTTCCGCTAATTAGTCAGAACCTGAATATGAATGTGGATGGTTCTTACACCGTATTCGTAGGTGGAATGATTACGGACCCGGTGATTCTTTCGTCGGCCGATGATCTGAGCAACCCAGGGACCGGACAAGCTAGAGTTCGGTTCGTGAACCTGAGCCCGGACAACTTGAATGAATCTGCTTTTGTGGGTAGCCAGCATATTGGTTCTGATGTGGGCACCGGCGAAATGTCCCCGTTTGTGGTGATTCCCGCGGGTACTGCCACGGTTATTGCTCAAGACCCCAGCAACATTCCCATGAGCCGCAATCTGGAACATAATTTCGTGGAAGGAAGAGTCTATTCGATTGTTTTAACCGGTACAGGCTCCGGCGTTGACAATGCCGCGCTGCGCCTTTCCGTATTGCAGCACAATTAAAATGGATAGATCAAGGATCGGAGGATTTTTGAGCAAAAAAGACGCCTCGGTCTAGGTTTATCCTTCGAAGACATCAACCCCTGTCCCGGCTGTGTAGAAGGCCCATGGGACAGGGGT
>CAZYEZ010000111.1:0-7578 GCA_964646775.1 uncultured Chitinophagaceae bacterium
ATACGCTGGATTTCGATGCCAAAACTACTCAGCGTGCTCAGAATCTGGTTTTTGTTTTTCTCCAGTTCTTCTTTGTCCAGGGTACTCGACTGATCGCGGTCTTCGAGTAGATCGAGTCCAGGGAATCGAAAATCGGGCAGATCGAGCTCCGGAGCATAAGGCTCATGATCCATATCCTCTTTGTCTTGTAAGACGGGCTCCTCTTTATGCTGCACGACTTCAAAACTAAGGCCTAGGCTTTCGTTATCGGCCGTGTCTTGAGAAGCAGTAGTGGGGGGTGGCGCCTCTTCTGCCGACGGCTGGTTCTCGGCCAAATGAACGGGGGGGGTAGCGGGTGGTTTTTCTTTAATCTGAATGTCCCAGGTTTTTTTCTCTTCCTGATCTTCCATAGGAATGGAAAGCTCCGTATGGATGGGAGGGATGGCTTCTGCTTCTTCTGCTTTGGCCGGAGCCTTCATTGCTGATACGGAAGGCTTGCCTGAGGACGGATCTAAAGATGGATCTAGCGACGTATCTAACGATGTTGCGGAGGACGTATTGGAGGAAGCGCCTTGCTGAGGAAACAGCGGCTTGGCCACGTTCCTGACCTTCCGCAACCAGGGGCGAAGGTCTAAGGCATAAACCACGAAGACAAAGAACAGAAAAACGGCCAAAAGGGCCAGACCCGTGCCCGCCCTGCCAAGAAGCCCCTGTACATAGTCTACGGCGACCATTCCCCAGGCACCGCCATAGGGAAAGGCTGATCCGGGATTTAGATAGCTAAGGAGGGGGGCGGCAAGGAGCAGCAGCAGGGCGACCCAACGGATATAGCCCAAGACGGCAAGGTTCCGCTTTCCGTAAAGGAGGGGAATACCCATCAGGCATAGCCAAAGGCTGAAGGAGAAGGAAGCCAGTCCTGCACCCTCAAAAAAAAGTTTATGGGAAATATAAGCGCCTAGGCGGCCGCCCCAGTTGGCTGCGGTCTCGGAGCCCGCAAAAAGATAGCTTCGGGCGTCCGGGGTGGAAAGGAGCAGGTCTTGGTCCTGGGTCCAGGTAAAGATATAGCTGAGTAAAGAAAAACTGATGAAAATCCCGGCAAAAAGAAAAACGATGCCTAGCCCCAGGCGAAATTGCCGAAGCCTTTCCGCAAAACGCGGATTCGAACTAGAGGAGGATGTCGGGACGGACGGAGTTGATTTTTTCTTTTTGGCCATGCGGGTGTGGGAAACAGGGCCAAAGTTACAATTAATACCATTTCGTCCATGAAATGCCCAGGTCTTTCCCCGAATTTGGCCGGCCCTCGCCGATTGGACGCCGAATTCTTAGCCAAACCTTTTAGGGGCATTCCCCGTCTGTTTGAAGGTAGATCGAAGTCCCCAAGAAGGGGCGTTTAAACGGGGCGCAAAAACAGAAAAAAACATTTATCTGAACTTCTTTATTAAAAAGAACCGATTTTTTATATCTTGGAACCGGGAAGAACAAAATCTTCATGAAATGGAGGCCCCGAAAATTATTTAAATGCCCTATTGTAACAATGAAATAATTGCGTATTTTCAACCGATCCCCGGAGTGCAATGACTGATCGGGAGCGGGTTTCCGGATCGTTGGCGGAGATCAAGCCGAGGTGGAAGTTGGTAGAAGTTGGTCATGGAATCGCATTGAGATAGGGTAGAGATAGGGTAAGAGATAGGGTAGAGATAGGGAAGAGATAGAGAGTAGAGATAAAAAAAAAGCGTTGAAACAGTGCTTGAAGCAACGATTGGAAGCAATGATCTGAAACGATTTGAAACGATTTGGAACGATTTGGAGCAGAGAGCAGAGATAGAAGAAATAGAAGAGATAGAAAGAAGAGATAGAAAAGAGAGATAGAAAAGAGATAGAAACCGAGATTGAAAGCAGCGAAGAAGTGAACCGAGGCAGAAGAGGCAGAAGAGGCAGAAAGAACAACCAAAAAAGTAAAAAATAAAAACCCAATACGGGAATACATCAAACAGCATAGAATCAGCAAATCTGAAATAGACTTTTTTTATTAGACCTTCACCTTTTAAGGATAGATAAGAACCATGATAAGGAAATCCATAATGAACCGCCTCGCCCTGGCCTTCGTATTGGCCTTCACCGCCCATACCTCGCAGGCTCAGGACATTCATTTCACCCAGTTTGACGCCTCTCCGCTGATCGTCAACCCGGCGTTCACCGGGAACTTTAGCGGGCAGTGGCGCGCAGCTGCCGTGTACAGAAACCAATGGCCTGGCATAGCGAACGGGTTTAAGACCTATGGCGTGTCCTTTGATGCGCCGGTTGTCCAGGATTTATCGCATGACGACTTTCTAGCCGCCGGGATTCAGCTTTATAACGACCGGGCTGGGGATGGGAATCTGCAGAACATGTCTGCTTTGGCTTCGATCGCCTATCATAAGTTCCTAGGGGCCAATATTGATAAGGCACTTTCGGTAGGATTCCAGGGCGGATATACACAGAAAAGCTTTGACATTACCCGACTCCGCTTCCCCAACCATTTTGATAATGGCCAGTTCATCCCGAATCCCATTGAAGGACTGGGTACCAAGTTGGAGTACTTCACCTTGAATGCGGGGATTAGCTGGGCACATAGCCTGGGAAGCCGATTTGGTTATGCCATTGGCCTGGGTGCAAATAATATCAACCAGCCCGGAGAATCGTTCAGCAATAAGCCACAGGCCGATGCCTTGTTGGCCATGCGCTACACGGCTCAAGTGGGCGCCATTGCCTACTTAAGTGATAAATTCAGTCTTCGTCCTGCCGTGCTCTATCAGCAGCAAGCTGCAGCGGATGAGATTGTAGCAGGTAATGAGTTTCATCTTATTGTAGGAAATCCCGAATTCCGCAACTTCACCACCGCTGTATTTTTAGGTGGATGGTACCGCATGGATGATGCCGTTATGATCAATGCCGGACTGGAGTTTAAAGGCATGCGTCTGGGTGTCAGCTATGATTATAACGTATCTGAGCTCGATGCAGCTACCAATGGGAACGGCGGATTCGAAATCTCGTTGATTTATCTGGCCCCTGATCCCCTGGATTTTGCTCGTAAACTGATCTACCCCTGTTCGAGATTCTAGAAGTCAACGGACCTACGCATAGAAAGGATGAAAATATTTGGTTATCCCCTTTCTTTTGTTTAAACTGATTTATACTTTTATACTCGTTAATAACGCTCACGCACATGAGAAAAAATTGGTTGCTCCTCCTTCTTGCTACCTTAATGATCACAAGTCAGAATGATGCCTTCGCACAGCAGCAGCGAAAGGAGAAGTATAGAAGCAAGGCAAATGATCCCGTTAAAGACCTACCTTATTATAAGAAGCTCCGTTGGGCCGATGACCTGTTCAAGGAAGGGAGTTATTTTAATGCCATTGAATATTATCAGCAGCTGAAGCAGGAACAGGAAAGAAACCCCTACCTGGCTTATCAGTTGGCCGAGTGCTACTGGATTACAAGGGACTACGTGCCGGCCGCTCATTATTATCATGAGGCTTATAGCTTGGCCAGCAAACTGTATCCAGAGGCCATCTACAAGTCGGGGGTGATGCTCAAGATGCAGGGGAAATACGAAGAGGCGATTGCCCAGTTTCAGCAGTTTATCGATGACAACCCCAAGACCTTCAAAAACTTAAAGTTGAGGGCGCAAAGACAGATCGAAGGAGCCCAGATGGCTATGAACTCCATCAAGGATCCGATTCCGGTGACCATCGTGAATGCGGGACCGAATGTGAATACCGCCTATACGGAGTCCGCACCATATCCTTTAGGAGACTCTTCCCTGCTTTTTGCCACGATGAGGCAGAATGATCCCGTGGAGGTGAATCGTCGCGAGCGGGGCAGCTATATGTCGAAGCTCATGGTATCCCATAAGCAAAAGTTTACCAGCCAGGTCGATTCATTCCAATGGCCGCTGCTGTTTGATGACGGTCCCTTTAACTCCGATGATGTTCACGTAGGGAACGGCGTATTTAGTCCGGGCGGCGACCGTTTCTATTTTACACGCTGCAAAGAAGGGGATTCGACAGAGGTGATCTGTAAGATCTATGTATCCCATTTCGAAGGCGCTGCCTGGGGAGAACCCGAAGAGCTTGGAAGTGGTATTAACGAAGAAGGTTCGAACACCCAACCCTTTGTGGCCATGGTGGGCAAAAAGGAAATTTTATTCTTCTCCTCGAACCGGAAGCTGCAAAGCCGGGGTGGCTATGATATCTGGTATTCGGTGATTGACCCCAGGAATAACTCCTACCGTCGGCCTCAGAATGCTGGAAAGCAGATTAATACCGATCAGGATGAGGTAACCCCTTATTACGATTCTCGGGAAGGAAAACTTTATTTCGCTTCCAATGGTTGGGTGACCATGGGTGGATTTGATATCTTCTCTGCCGTAGGCGGCCCTTCGCGCTACCATGATTTAACCAACCTGGGCTATCCCATTAATACTTCTGCCGATGAGCTATATTATATTAAAGACCCCGTTGGAAAGCCCGATGCTTATTTGGTGTCCAACCGGATCGGCTCCATCGCGCTGAAAAACCCCACTTGTTGTGATGACATTTGGAGGGTGCAGTATGAGCCGAACCTCCGCGTCGTGGGACGTGTGGTAGATCGGGCGACCAACCAACCCATGAATGATGTGGTCGCGAAGATCGTGGATCAGGATGGGGATATGCGGACTTTCAACAGTGCAGACGGCAGTTTCGGTTTTCACCTGATGCGTGGAAAGTCGTATGTCATTACAGGAGATAAAGAGAATTATGCCTCCACTCGTGCTTCGGTGAACACCATGGATGTTCAACGTACGGATCCCGATGATTCGGTATCGGTGACCATTTATATGGACGCCATCACCCCCGAGTATCGCTTCCAGCTAAGCAATATCTACTATGACTACGACAAGGCGGACCTTCGCCCCGAATCTCGGGCTTCGCTGGACTCGCTCATTCAGTTTATGAATGATAATCCCTCCCTGAACATTGAGGTCTATTCCTTTACCGACGGCAGAGGATCGGCGGCTTACAATAATGAGCTTTCTATCCGTCGGGCCGATGCCGTCATCCGCTATCTTGAGCAGGCAGGGATTGACCCATCCCGCATGTCCGCCAAAGGGTTTGGAAGCGAGATGCCGGCCGCGCCCAATACCGTTAACGGGCGGGATAACCCCCAAGGGCGTCAGTTGAACCGCAGAACAGAAGTACGTATTGTGACCGATGTTCCCACGCGTCGCGTTCTCTATGATAGTTCCAAGCCTGGCGATATGGATGCGCAGATGAACAATCTCCGCATTGATGAGAGTCAGAACAGCGGGGGCGGGGACGACTACGACCGCCCAGGTTCTCGGGTCAATGATTAAATAGATTTCGAGGTGGGTGCCTCCGCGCCCCCCAAGACAAAAGAAACACGAGGGCGTCTCTAGGACCTTCTCGTGTTTTTTCTTTTTTGCTCGACCTCGAATTAGGATGCTTCCTATTTCCTACAGATTTTGTACCTTCGCCTTCTGTTCTCGGCCTCCAAAATGCGAAAAATCTCCTCATGGGCCGGGACCTAAGAGGAAATGCCATCGAAGGGTTTATGAAGGCAGCCAATGGAATGATTATCCAAGCCTGAACCCGGTCTGATTCCGAAAGGAATGATTATTTTGGCATGGCTATAAACCTTAAGCTAAGAATGGAAATTGCCGTTTTGATTGTTTTGGCCTACTTGATCGGATCTACGCCTTCGGCGGTTTGGATCAGCAAAGGGGTCTTTGGGATGGATATTCGCGAACATGGCAGTGGTAATGCCGGTGCAACCAATGCTTTTCGGGTGCTGGGTCCTTGGGCGGGCACTTCGGTGATGGTTCTGGATATGCTCAAGGGCATTCTGGCTGTGAAGCTGGCCCTGCTTACTTCTTTTTCTTGGGGTTCTGAAGCCATGATCAACCTTCAGGTGGTTCTAGGACTTTGCGCCGTGCTGGGGCATATCTTTCCCATTTGGGCCGAGTTCCGAGGTGGGAAGGGGATCGCCACCCTATTTGGGATGATTCTGGGAATTCAACCGCTGGTGGCTGTATTCCTGGTCCTGGTTTTTCTCCTTATGCTCTTTTTAACGCGCTATGTGTCGCTGAGCTCCATCAGTGCCTCGATCGCCTTTCCCTTATTAATTTTGTTCATTTTTAGAGAACCTGAAACCAGTTATCGCTTGTTCGCCATTTGCACGGCTTGCCTGGTCGTCCTTACCCATCATAAAAACATTAACCGCTTGATTCAGGGTAATGAGAGCAAAGTTCCGCTATTCAGGAAGCGGAAGTCTCGCCGCAAAAAAGAAGATCGTTTTTTGGAATAATAGGCGGTATAATCTTTGTTTTTACCTAGATATAGATCTAAATACACGATTATGAACAAGCTTGTTACGGCCTTTGCTTTGGCCCTGGTTTCAGGTATTTTCCTGATGGGCTGCTTTAAAAACCCTATTACGGGTCGCTCTTCCCTGAGTTTGGTCGATGAGACGACCATGCGACAGATGGCTCAACAGGAATACGCACAATTTCTAGCCCAGCATCCCCCTGTCAAGGGAACCCGGGATGCAGAAATGGTCCATCGAGTGGGGGGGCGTATTGCCAAAGCCGTAGAAGATTACCTTGAAGCCCGTGGCCAACAGCATTTGGTAGCTCAGTACCAATGGCAATATGAGCTGGTGAATGAAAACGCCGCCAACGCTTGGTGTATGCCAGGGGGAAAGATCGTGGTTTATTCCGGTATTATGCCGGTGGTTCAGCATGAGGCCGGGTTGGCGGTGGTGATGGGTCATGAGGTGGCTCATGCGATCGCAAGACACAGCAATGAACGCGTCAGTCAACAACTGGCTGCCCAATTTGGTAATCAGGCCCTTAGTGGCATACTATCCTCCAATCCCTCTGCAGCCTCCGATATTTTTCAGGCCGCCGTGGGTATAGGGACCCAAGGCATGCTCCTTAAGTACTCACGGGATCAAGAATCGGAGGCGGACAAAATGGGGCTGATTTTTATGGCCATGGCTGGATATAACCCCCAGGAAGCCTTGCATTTTTGGGAGCGGATGGCTGCGGCATCCTCGGCTCCCAACCCCCCTGAAATTCTAAGCACCCATCCCAGTCATCAACGACGGATCGCTGACATTAAAGCCTTGCTTCCTGAAGCAATGACCTATTATAAACCGCATTAGTCTGCTACGCCCATGGATAAAGAAATCTCCCGGTCCCATAAACAATTAAGCCGATGGTACCCACAGCAGATTCGGCATGGAAGCAGCCTTCGGCATCCTTATCTGGAAGTGATGTTGTATAAAGGACGGTACCAGTTGGGCACGCGCGATGCGCTTTATTCGGACGGGGACCAATATTGGCCAGCCCGGCAAGCGGCCGCATTCTGGAAGGCTCAATCGCTTCCCCTGGAAAAAGTGACCGTTTTGGGTGCGGGCCTGGCAAGCTTGGTTCATGTATTAGAAGGACAAGGCTTTCGGCCTTCGTACACCCTGGTTGATTATGATTCCCTTATTTTAGACTGGGCTCAGGATTTTTATCCCGCCTCTGCGAAATCGAGAACCGCATTCCTCGTAGCA
>CAZYEZ010000112.1:0-7494 GCA_964646775.1 uncultured Chitinophagaceae bacterium
AGAATATGGAGGAAATTACGCGTGGCGTCATCGAAAAAGCCTTGAAGCGTACCTTCTCCCCCGAGTTCCTTAACCGGATTGACGACGTGGTGATCTTCAATACCTTGGATGAATCGCATATCGCCGTGATCATTGACATCATCATGAAGGATGTACTCAAGCGACTGAATAGCCTAGGATTTACCCTGGTTCTGACGCCGTCGGCCAAGCATTTCATAGCAGAGAAAGGTTATGACCAACAGTTTGGCGCTCGTCCGTTGCATCGCGCCATACAGCGTTACCTCGAAGATCCGCTGGCCGAAGAAATTCTCAACCATCGGATTAAGGAAGGGGATCATATTCAGGCGGATTACGACGAAAAGGAACAAAAAATCGTTTTCGTCATGGAAGAGCAGAGTTCGAAGAAAGAATCAGCTCCGCAAAAGGATTAATGAAGAAAGGAGAGCCAGAGAAATGGCCCACCCCCCGGGCCCGGGCCCCGGGGGATATTAAGAGAAGGATATGGATCGCGAGCGGGAAATGGGAATCGGAGATTTGAAGCGGGAAGTCCAATGGCAGTATTTTCGGGCTTCAGGTAAAGGTGGGCAGCATGTAAATAAAGTAGAAACGGGGGTAGCCCTGCGATGGCATCTGCCTTCCTCTTCGTTTTTTGACGAAGAGGAAAAACAAAGACTCCGGGAAGCCTTGCGTGCACGCCTTAGTCGAACGGAGTGGCTCATTCTTCGCGCGCAGACGGCTCGAACCCAAGGTGAAAATCGAGCTTTGGCCCTAGAGCGTTTCGAACGCCTGATTACCCAAGCCCTGAAGGTGCCAAAGAAAAGAAAATCAACGCGCTTGCCGGCCTGGGCAAAGGAGAAAAGAAAAGCAGCGAAGCAAAAACATGCCGAGAAAAAGGCAAGGCGTAGGACGGGGCCGTTTTTAGACCTCTCTTAACGCGCATCAAAGTCTATAACCACTCTTTCTGTTAGCGGGTGAGATTGGCAGGTCAACACAAAACCTTTTTCCAGCTCATCGGGTTCCAATGCATAGTTGACTTCCATTTCGACTTCCCCCTCGATGACCTTAGCGCGGCAAGTGCAACAGACCCCTCCCTTACATGCGTAGGGTAAGTCCGCGCCTTTAGCCAAGGCCGCGTCCAGAATGGAAGCTCCATCATAAGAAAGCTCCAATTGGGTTCTGTGGCCGTCAATGATGACTTCGACCTGGCTGCTTGTTCCGGCCATTGCTTTCTTGCTGGCTTTCCATTCCTCACGGGCTCGCTTGGGTTGATCTGGGGAAGTAAACAACTCCAGATGAATCTGAGCGGAGGGATAGCCTTTTTCGATCAACCACTCTCTGATAGAAAGAATCATCTCTTCTGGACCGCAAAGAAAGATTTCGTCAAATTCACCGATGGGTATTAGATGCTCGCTGAGCTCTTCCATTTTCTCGGCGGTAATTCTACCGGAGAAAAGGGGGAATTCCTGCTGCTCGCGGCTTAGAATATGATAGGCACTGAGCCGGCTCATATATTTGTTCTTTAATGCAGCCAGGGCCTCTCGAAAGATGATGGACTGACGAAATCGATTTCCAAAAACCAGGACATACTGGCTATTAGACTCGGTCTCTAATCCATGTTTAAGGATGCTGAGCACGGGAGTAATCCCGCTGCCTGCCGCAATGGCCAGCACTTTTTTGTCTTCTTTAGTCGGCAGTTTTGAAACAAAATACCCCATGGGCGGCATGACCTCCAACGTATCCCCGACTTTGGCTTCCTGAGCGATATAATTGGAGAATCGCCCTTGGTCCACCCTTTTGATTGCCACCCGCCATTCTCCTTCCGAGGGGCTGGAGCAGAGTGAATACGATCGACGGACCTCCTCTCCTCCCAGGTCTTTGCGGAAGGTGAGGTACTGTCCTGGGGTAAACTGAAATATCTCCTGCAAGGAAGCGGGAACATCTAGGGCAAGAGAGTGGCAGTCATCGGTCTCTTTACGAATGTCTTTTATCTTGAGTGGGTAGAATTGAAGCACGGACATGATCTAGTCTAAAACTATAGGAGTGAACGACGATCCGGCGATGCAAAAAGGCGACCTCGTTCCTTGATTTTCAGCAGAAATGTCGAAGAGAATGATCGTCTCGAGTCGCGGATTTAAATCAAACAAAAATACGATTTTTTAACCATTCTCGGCGACCGCTTCCTTGGATTGGATGAAGTTTTATTGGGAAATTATTCGATCCCATCGACCATGTCTTCGAGCTGGTCGACGGAAAGGAGCCGGAAGACTTTTTTGCCGTCCAAACTGTATTGAGGCTGCTGGCAGGCGAAGAGCTCATCAACCAGATCCTGAGCCCAGGCAGTTCCCATTTCCTGAGGCCGGGATCGCGCCCATTTCTTTGCCATGGTCTGTATCATGGTCTGACGCCTTTCTTTCTTTGGATCCGGAATCTCTTCTTTGACCTCCTCAATCAGTGATTCGAGAATGGGAATTTCGTCACCAGGAGGGAGTCCGGAAGGGGTTGCATGGATTGCATAAGCTCGGGGACCGATCGCCGTAAGCTCAAATCCCAGTTCCAGAAGATCAGGGAGCATCTCCTCTAAGATGGCCTGATCAGAAACAGAGACTTCATAAGTCAGCGGGAATAGAATCGATTGAGAGGGTGTCGGCTCTTCCTGGTTTAAACGACGCTGAAGGCGCTCATACCAGATCCTTTCCATGGCTCGCTGAATATGGATGATCATGACCCCGGACTTGACGGTCGTAATCAGCGTATGCTGATGGACCACCATGAGGCTATGCGGTGCAGCCACCAGCCCGTCCTCCGCCAATGGACTGGGTTCTATGGAATCGCCGTCTTTGAGTGATGGGGACATGGCCGGATTCGATGAAATAGGTGCCTGTTCCCTGGCCAGCGCATAGAGTTCTTTCCAGTTTTTCAGGCTGTCTTTCTGTTCAATCAGATGCGCCTGGTCCTGCTGACTGAAGGCGGAGAAAAGATATCCTTTGCGCGTCTGATTTTTATGGTCTTCTGTCGCAGGATGTTGCACCGCTTCGAGCCGCTGAATGCCTTCATCAAGGCTAAAGTCCAGAGAGGGTGCAATGTTATACTTGGCTAAGGCATGACGGATGGCTGCATTGAGGTAGGTATAGACGAGTTTTTCATCCTCGAATTTTACTTCTTGCTTGGTTGGGTGGACATTCGCATCGATGCGGGACGGATCTATGTCAAAAAACAATGCATAGATCGGAGCGGTATCCTTGTCAATCAAGCCTTCGTAAGCCTTGCTTACCGCATGATGCAGATAAGGGCTTCGAACGAATCGCTGGTTGATGAAAAAGTACTGATGCCCACGGGTTTTTGTGGCCGATTCCGGTTTTCCGATAAAACCTCTAATGCCAATCATTTCCGTGGGTTCTTCGACGGGAACCAAGTTTTTTTCGATCCCCGAACCAAGAAGCTGGACCATCCTGGATTTGAGCGAAGAGGGGCTGAGGTGGAAGATTTCTCGATCGTCATGGTAAACCTGAAATCCGATCTCAGGATGAGCCAAGGCAATGCGGGTGAACTCTTCAAGTATATGGCGGAGTTCTGTTGAGTTGCTCTTTAGGAAATGCTTGCGAGCGGGGATATTATAGAAAAGGTTTTTCAGACTTACCGAAGTCCCTGGATTCATGGCCACGGATTCTTTACTCTGCAGCTGGGAACCTTCCATGAGGATGCGAACCCCCAGTTCTTGATCCGCAGGTCGCGTTCGGAGCTCTACCTTCCCCACCGAAGCGATCGAGGGCAAAGCTTCTCCCCGAAACCCCTTGGTTCGAATGGCATATAGATCCTCGATTTTTTGGATTTTGGAGGTCGCATGACGATCGAAGGCTTTCAGGGCATCGCTTTCGCTCATACCCGTTCCGTTGTCGATGACGTGGATTTCTTCTTTGCCCGCGTCTTTGATAAATAGCTGAATTTGGGTTGCCTGCGCGTCAATGGCATTTTCCAGCAACTCTTTGGCTGCCGATGCGGGACGCTGAATCACCTCTCCTGCTGCGATCTGATTGGCGATGTGGGCAGATAGTTGATGTATTTTGTCGTCCAAATCGAGGCGTAATTTTTTCAAAGTTACAAAAAATGATCGCTAGATCTGGGCTGGACTGCCTGAGTTTTGGGGGGTTTATCTAAAGTCTGATCCCGTAATAACTTTTTCCTGGATCTACCAGAAATCCCGTAGGGCATCCCGATTTGCAAAGTTTCCAGCAGAACGAGGTGGATCATAACGGTCTGTATCCTTTAGCGAAATCAGGGGCTTTTTCAATACCCAATCTTTGATGCCTAATCTGCGTTGAATGAGTTGAAAAGGGGATCATAAAAAGCTCGTAATCCGATGCGCCTGTTTTGTGCTTTTCAGGTAAAAAGGATAGTTTTGTATACTATGAAAACCTCGCCATAGGCGGACAATAACAGGGTGGAACCGGGGCCCGGCAGGGCCGAAAATTGCGGAACCTTTTTAATTAGCATAAAAGATTTGATGGTATCGAAGATGACATGGCGGGCTATTCTACTACTCATGGTCCTACCCATCATCGGCCTTCGGGCCCAGAGTAGAACCGGGGAGTTGTCGCCTACAGACTCCAGATCAGCATGGGTGAATCAAACCTATGAACAGATGAGCCAGCGGGAGCGAATAGGCCAGCTTTTTATGGTCGCCGCCTATTCTGCTGGAAAAGATGCCAATGCTTCGGCGATACGGAAACTGGTCGAATCCCGTCAGGTTGGGGGTCTCATATTCATGCAGGGTAATGCGGAAGCCCAGGCCAAGCTGACCAATGATTTTCAGGAAATCTCTTCTGTCCCCTTGCTTATCGGTATGGATGCCGAGTGGGGACTGGGCATGCGACTTACCGGTATCGAGGACCTTCCCAGGCAAATGCTAATGGGTGCTACCAGAGATACCAGCCTGGCCTATGCAATGGGAAGGGCGGTAGCCCGGCAATGCCGACGCTTGGGCGTTCATCTGAACTTTGCGCCCGTCGTAGACGTAAACAGCAACCCGAATAACCCCATCATTAATGCCCGTTCTTTTGGGGAAGATAGAGAATGGGTGAGTCGCCTTGGAATCTATTATATGCGTGGGATGCAAGATCATGGAGTCCTGGCATGCGCCAAACACTTTCCGGGTCACGGGGATACCGATAAAGATTCGCATAAGGATTTACCCACAGTTCGGAAGACCCGCGAGGAGTTGGAAGAGGAGGAGCTTTACCCATTTCGCAGGTTGATTCAGGCAGGTGTCAAGTCCATCATGGTAGCTCACCTAGAGGTGCCGGCTTTAGAAAAGACAGCCGGCCTGCCGACCACTCTTTCTCGATCCACCATCACCGGGCTGCTGAGGGAGGATATGGGATTTGAGGGGTTGATCATTACCGATGCCCTGAATATGCAAGGGGTAGCGAGATACTTTGCACCCGGAGAAGTGGATCTCAAGGCTTTTCTCGCGGGGAACGATATCCTGTTATTTTCTCAGGATGTCCCGGTGGCCATTTCCATGATCGAGCGCGCGATGGAAGCCGGACAAATCACGGAGGCGAGACTCGCAAGAAGCGTAAAGAAAATTTTAGCAGCCAAGTATGATCTGGGCTTGCATCAACGGACACCGATTGCCGTGGAAGGAGCTACCCGCGATATCAATCAAGGCACCAGAGAGCTGCGGAACCGAATGGCCCAGGCTGCCATTACCTTGGCTTGGGATGATGGAGAATTGCTGAACCAATGGAGAGCGCCCGGGGGGACCCGTCTATATGTCGGTCTGAACAGCCGCGGCGACGAAGAATTGTATCGGGCATTAAAACAGAAATGGCCTGAAATGGAGGCGCTTTGGCTGCCGGCTTCTGCAAGCGCCGAAAGAATAGCTCAGGCAAGAACCCGAATACGAAACGTGGAGAAAGTGGTCGTTGCCGTACACGGGCTTCGTTTTTATCCTTCCGGTGGACGCTATGGTCTGCCTTCGGCTCAAATGAACTTATTAAAGCAGCTAAAAAGCGATGAACAGGCGATCCTGGCCCTTATGGGGAATGCCTATCTTCTAAAGGAACTTTGCGATATTCCGGCGGTTCTCCTCGGCTATGAAGATGAATCTTCGGAGCAGATGGCGATGGCGAAAGTATTGACGGGCGCGGCAGACCCGCAAGGGAGGATTCCGGTTCAGCCATGCCCGGGAAGGATTGAAAGGAAGACGGGGCGCCGTAGTCCGGAACCGGAATTGCCGCCAGGACTTAAATCCGTCGAGTTCCCTCAGGACCTGGGCCTAAAGAACCCGCGTGCCTTAGATAGCATGCGCCTTTTCATCCAAAGATGTATTGCGGGAGGAGCTTTTCCCGGCGCCCAGGTCGTAGCGCTCTATAAGGGACAGGTGATGGTGGATGAACATCTGGGCTATCAGCAGTTTGATAAGAAACAGCGCATTGAAGCCGAAACCCTGTATGATCTTGCTTCCCTGACCAAAATACTATCTACGACCTTGGCCATTATGCGCCTCCATGAGGCGGGCGAGCTGCAACTTGATGATTCGCTGGGGCGATTTCTTCCCTGGACCCGGGGCACCGATAAAGGACCGCTTAAGATTGGCGATTTACTACTTCATGAGGCGGGACTGAAAGCCTGGATACCCTTTTATAAAGCGACGCTTGACGGAAAGCAACCCCATCGGGATTATTATGCTAAACAAAAATCTGAGCAGTTTTCCATCCAGGTGGCCGAGAACCTTTACCTAAGAAGGGATTATCTGGATACGATATGGAAAATTATCTTGGAAAGCCCCTTAGAGAATCGCGGAAAATATGTTTATAGCGATCTCGATTATTTTTTTTTAGCCGCCGTCGTAGAGCAGATAACTCAACAATCCCTCTACGGATTCGTTTATCGGGCTTTTTATCAGCCCCTGGGTCTCCGTCATATGGGATACCTTCCTTTGACCCGCTTTTCCAAGGTGGAAATTGCGCCCACAGAGCTGGACATCTATTTTAGGCATCAGCTCCTCCAAGGATATGTCCATGATCAAGCGGCCGCCATGTTTGGTGGAATTGCCGGCCATGCGGGACTGTTCTCTAACGCCAGGGAAGTAGCTGTGATTATGCAGATGTTACTCCAGAACGGAGCCTATCAGGGGAAGCAGTATTTTCAGCCTGAGACCGTGTCGCTATTCACGCGATATCATTCCCGAATCAGCCGCCGCGCCCTTGGTTTTGATAAACCAGAGCCTTCCTCAAGGGAGTCGGGTCCATCCAGTCCCTACTCTAGTGGCTACACTTTTGGTCACCAGGGATTCACGGGCACATGCACCTGGGCGGACCCAAAGCATGAGCTGGTTTTCGTATTTCTTTCTAATCGGGTGCATCCCTCGGCCGATAACCGGAATATCTATCGATATAAGGCCCGCATCGAAGTCCAGAATTTTGTGTACCGGGCTTTGGGCGTACCCATCGACCATGCGCGCAATCAGGTTCGTCGCGGGCAGCTTACCCC
>CAZYEZ010000113.1:0-7491 GCA_964646775.1 uncultured Chitinophagaceae bacterium
TGCCAACTGTGTTCGGGACTTTCACCCTATAGTAATGACCCATGCCGGGCGCACCGAAAAAAGCCTTTCAGGATTTTCATCTGAAAGGCTTGATTTTGTTGGTAGCGAGATCGGGATTTGAACCCGAGACCTCAGGGTTATGAATCCTGCGCTCTTACCAACTGAGCTACCTCGCCATTTGGATGGGCAAAGGTAAAAAAATAAATGAATTTTCAACCACCCTTTAATCTCAATTTCAGCGCTTGCGGAACTTGAACCGATTTTCGGGTTTGGTAGTTAAAACAAAGCATTGCCGTTCGTGCGGCAGCCAAAGCTCTGCCTGGATTTCCGCAGACCTGCAATCGATAAAGAAAAGTAAATCCTTTTGAATGAATGTCTTCGGCAAAGATTTCGATCTGAAGCTCCTCTCCCCAAAACCCCTCCGATTGATACCTGACCCAGCTCTCTACCTGAATCAACCCCACGCCCGCGGCATCGAGTTCTGTCCACCCCCAATGCTGAAGGAATTGCATCCGGGCTTCTTGGACTTTCCTCAAAACGACTTCATTGCCCATATGCCCCCCGTAATTGATATCACCCACCTCCAGTCTAGTTTTCATTGTCCAAACTGGGGTTTGATCAGGAAAAACTATTTTTGCTATCGCCATTCTGCTTTCAAATTCGTTTATGAAAATTATCTGTGTCGGCCGCAACTTTCATGATCATATTCAGGAGCTTAACAATGAAGCACCTGAGGACCCGGTTCTCTTCATGAAGCCCAAGTCGGCCCTGATTTTGCCGGATAAAGATCTGTATTATCCGGAATTCACCCAAGACTTGCATTATGAAGTAGAACTTGTCGTTCGGATTGCTAAGAATGGTCGTTACTTGCGGCCCAAGTTTGCTTCGAAATACTATCAGGAAGTTACGGTTGGTATCGATTTTACAGCCCGGGATATCCAGTCTCGGCAAAAGGAGAAAGGCCTGCCTTGGGAGATTGCTAAATCCTTCGATGGATCCGCCGCGGTGGGAAAGCTTGTGTCGCTGGACGATTTAGGCCGTGATGTCCAGGACCTCCCCTTTTCACTTTATATAAATGGCAAGGAAGTTCAAGAAGGACACAGCAGTCAGATGCGCCATAGCGTCGCGGATCTCCTATGCCATGCTTCGCAATATTTCACCCTACATATTGGCGACTTGCTGTTTACCGGAACGCCGGCTGGGGTCGGTCCCGTAAAAATCGGAGATCGCCTAGAGGCTTATCTATTGGATCAAAAGCTTCTGGATTTGCAAATTCGATAAAGCTCCCCTCCATGAAAAAGGTCGAGTTTTGGAAATCCGTTCTCTGCGATGGCACCTACCCGGACGTTTCGCTATCTTTACAATCCAGATGCTTATTCTGGACGGAAGGGTTTTAAATGGAGGCCATACCGCCTCTTCAATACCCCCTATCCTTTGAAATAAAAACTCCGTGCACCCGTAAAGTCTTGCCTTACTCATTGCTGCCTATCATCATCCACTTAAACCTCAGTTCTCTATGACCTTGCCTTTCCTGTATAGAAAAACATCCTTCCCGATTTCAACCTTGCTGCGGCAGACCTCATGGGTTCTTCTATTCCTGGCCTGCTTGGCGGGATTCGATCTGAAGGCGCAAACGGTCCGGATTGGCTGTAGCGATGCCGCCATTCGCGCTAAAGTGGAACAGCAGAAGCGCGAGTTTCAGGCCCGAGGGTTTTCCAACTTTAAGGATGCCATGATTTTTATGAAGTCCCGAGAAGAAACACCGGTTGCCGTAGAAATGCAACAAGGCACCCATTATCAGATTCTTTTCAATGCCCACCGAGATTTTAAAAAAATGGAAATGTATATCTTGGACCAGGAAGGCAATAAACTGGATCAGCGGACCCAAAAATCTTCGGCGAGCAGCACCCTATTCTATTCCTTTATTCCGCCTAAGTCGGGAACCTATTTTTTTGTGCTCTTTCAGCAAGCCAAGGTGAAGGACCTTTGCGGTGGGTTTACCATTATGATTGCTACCCCCGAACCAGAAGACAAAGAATAAGTACCTACCTAAGATGATTCTAAATCCGGATCCCAGCAAAGGGTGGCAACCGTTTTTTAATCAGGAATGCACCCAGGACTACTATCTGCGGCTAAGCCAATCCTTGGAGGCAATAAGTCTGGCGGGTATTCGGATCTTCCCGCAGCCCAACCGAATATTTCGGGCGTTTCAGCTTAGTTCCTTGGAAGGCACCCGAGTCGTTATTCTAGGTCAGGACCCCTACTCCACACCCGGCCTGGCCGATGGCCTCAGTTTTTCCGTACCCCGTGGTATGCCTCTCCCCCCCTCGCTACGCAACATATATACGGAACTTTCCCGTGACCTTCGGCAAGCGCCCCCTCCAAGCGGTGATCTTCAGTCTTGGGCAAGCCAAGGTGTATTATTACTCAACGCAACGCTTACAGTCAGCGAGGGGAGACCAAACAGCCATAAAGACCTAGGCTGGGTCCGATTTACGGATCGGCTGATCCACTGGCTATCGGAACAGCGACCGGGATTGGTATTTATCCTTTGGGGGCGGGAAGCGGCTTCCAAGGCCCGGCTCATTGACCCATCCCGTCACCACCTTATCATTTCAGCGCACCCTTCCCCCCTTGCGGCTCATCGGGGTTTTTGGGGAAGTAGGCCCTTTAGTCGAGCCAATCATTGGCTTATACAAAATGGGGAACCTCCTATCGATTGGATTAATGAAAATCAGACTCATGAACGGGATTAAACGTGGACTTGGTCATCTTTATTTTGTCTATGGACTGCTCCTATTTCTGGCCTCCATGCTGGTTGTAATCCTTCCCGTTGCCATCATTCGAAAGATGGAGGAGCCCAAACGCTCTAAGCGGCTCCATGCAGTATTTAAGGCATGGATGGGTGTATTCATGCCCATGGTATTCTGTCCCGTTCGGCGAAAAGGAGCCGAGTACTTTCGGGATCAAGGTCCTTGCGTGGTCGTTGCCAATCACAATAGTCTGGTGGATATTCCCGTGACCTCTCCCTGGATTCCGGGGCCCAACAAGACCTTGGCAAAAGTAGAGATGTCCCGGATTCCACTGTTTGGCGTCATCTACACGGCGGGCTCCATTCTGGTCGATCGCAGCCAGGTTCGCAGTCGACGAAACAGCATGGTGCAAATGCAAGAGACCCTGGATCAGGGTATCCATCTATGTTTATATCCAGAAGGAACGCGCAATAAGTCCCATCGACCCTTGCTGCCTTTTAATGACGGCGCCTTTGTCGCCGCCATTAAATCTCAACGGCCGATTATGCCCGCTCTGATCTTTAATACCGGAGCCATTCTTCCGCACCACCGACCCTACTGGGCATGGCCCCATACCGTTCATATTCATTTTTTGCCGCCCATTGAAACCAGGGGTATGGCCATCGAACAGCGGGGAGAACTGAAGGAAAAGGTCTTCGGCCTCATGGAATCCTATTATATTGAGCACAAAAAACCCTTATCATGACCGTTCAGATTCTAGGCACCGGAAACATGGCTTGGTTTATGGCGCTTCGGCTGTTCCAGGCCGGGCATACTATTGAAACCATATATGGCAGACAGCGCTTGGAAGCCGCGCGCCTCGCCAATCAGGTCAAGGCTCGGGCAGTCAGCGAGATCAAGGAATTGCAGGAAACAGACCTTTGCCTGGTGGCCGTCAGCGATGGAGCCATTGCAGAACTGGCCGAGTCCTTAAGTTTTGAGCATAGTTTGGTCGTCCACCATGCTGGTTCTGTGCCCATTCAGGTCTTAGCACCCTGCTCTCCCAATCGAGGCGTCCTTTGGCCGATCCTTTCGATCCATAAATCAAATCCGCCAACCATCCGATCCTTTCCCATCGCCTGGGAGGCCTCGAATCCAGCTTCGGCCCAAATCCTGCTGGACCTCATCGATGACTTGGGAGCCAGGGCCTGGGAGCTATACAGCCCACAGCGTTCCGCGCTTCATCTAGCTGCCGTAATGGGCAATAACTTTGTGGCCCATTTGCTGTCCGAAACTCGGGCTTATTGCAAAGAAAAAGACCTGCCGTTTGCTTTGCTGAAGCCTTTGGTTGAAATGACCATTGAACAAGCATTCTCTGATTCCGACCCCGGGTCCTTACTTACGGGCCCCGCGCGACGAGGGGACCAACGCATCCTGGAAAGTCATCAAAAAATGCTGGCCGACCAGCCGGCTTTGGCTCGTCTTTATGAGCAGCTCTCCCAAAGCATCCAAGAGACCCATCCACAGGCTGCTTCTGCGGGCTCTCATCCGTCCTCCACCTCGAAGGCATTCAAAAAATAATCGCTCCATGAACTTGCTAACTCCTTTTTCCTTAATCACCACCTTTGTATTTGATATCGATGGGGTCATGACCGATGGTCAGTTGATCGCCACCGAATCTGGAGCCTTACTTCGTCGCATGAACATTAAAGACGGATTTGCCCTCCAATGGGCAGTAAAGAAAGGGTATGCCATCTGGATCATATCCGGGGGGCGGTCCGAAGGGATGGCTAAACGCTTGCAAGGGCTCGGCATCCAGGAAGTCCATACCGGGATAACCGATAAACGAGCTTGCCTCCAATCTTTATGCGACCAGCACCAGACGCCCCCCGCATCCCTTCTATATCTAGGGGACGACATTCCGGATTACGAGGCCATGGGTTTGGCAGGACTGCGCTGCGCTCCCGGGGATGCGGCGGCCGAGATTAAAGCCATCAGCCACTATATATCCCCGGCGAATGGAGGACAGGGCTGCGTCCGCGATGTGATCGAAAAAGTACTTCGCATTCGAGGGGACTGGTTTCGGCCGCAGGATGCGCCGGCGGTACCTCCTTCCATCTAATTCAGCCCATCTCAGGGGCGCCCTATTACGGGTACGTCTGCCGGCGAAGCTTCCGGCAACATCTCTACATAAATCCCTTGTAATCGGAACATCGTACCCTGATTTTCCTTTATGGTCGCCTGAACCTTCCATTGGTTCCCTTCCCCTTTTTCCCATTTCAGCTCCAAAATGGGCTGGCTGTCTGGAAGAAGCATTTGCAAAAACTTAACCTGAGAGGCCTTCTTTAGCCAAAGCGGTGACCCCACCCCTCTTTCCACTTGTTCCTGAACCATATCCATCATGCAGACCCCAGGCACCACGGGTTGACCAGGAAAATGCCCGGCAAAAATTTCATGGTTGGCAACAAAATGCACGCGACCGCTATAGTACCCAGGGGCCGATTGCTCCTGATCGATCTTGTAAAAACTATTCCACAACATGGTTATTGATCTTTTCTAAGGTAATCCGTATTCTTTGCTTCGCATCCTCGACCCGCACTCGATCAGCGAGGGAAGATCTCTCGGCATCCGGGCCGTAGTCCCAATGGATGTCTCGGCTCCATCGGCCTTGATCCCAGATTCGGGCCCGCCGCATCGAGGGTTCCCCCCGCTCATAGTCCACCGTAATCTTTCCCTTATCCACCCGATGCCATCGTAGGGTATCCTTTGACTCTCCTTTAGGAATCGAAGTCCAAAGATACTCGGATTGAACCGCCTGGTAGGGGAACAGCCAGGTCTCCAATCCCAACCGAATCCATTCGATCATTGGATCTCGATCCAATTCTTTTTGAATCTGCAAGACTTCAAATTCTCCATTTGGATTCCATTGAAAAGCGAAAAAGGGGACCCCCATTTCATGCTGAAAGATCAGCCTGGTCGTATCGTTTTGCTGGTTAAGAAGCAAGATTCCGCTAAAGTGACGGGTCTTCCAGCCTAGTTCTAGGTCTACATAACCCCGATATAAAGTTCGCTGTATCTTCGGCGTCCATGCCCGAATTGATGATTTCGGCTGGGGACCGGTGGCCGCAGGCATGCGTAACCCACAGCCTCCGGCCATCCAAAGAAACAGACCTAGGCTAATGCAGGTTAAATAAAGACGTTTCAACCTTTACGTTTTTGCGAATATCCTCAAACTCCATATGCGTATAATCGCCTCCCTTATCCACAAGCCTAAGTTTCTTCACCTCAGCGCTGCGTTTGTCGACCGTCATCCTAACCTTTTCGATCAGGTCATCTTTGCCTGCTTTAGGCCTTAGCTCCAGCAGGTAGGCTTGGGCGCTTTCATAGGTTTGGATCTCATAATTCGGATTCGAGAACAGGGTACCCCCAAGACAGTCGGCGATCAATTGGTTCATCTGTTTGAGTCCCGGTTGCTGCCGAACCAGGGCCCGAGTCGTCTGCTTCTCATTCTTTATCCAAGCCTCTTTTCCATTAGAGACGACCAAATAATAGAAAGGGGTCTCAAACTCCAATCGGATCTGATCGGGGCGTAGAAAGACCAAATGGCCTTTAGACTGGACCTCCTCTTCGAGCAAGGCCATGTGGCGAACCTGGGTAAATGCCGCCTTCATACTTTTTAGTTCGCGGGCCGTCTCCATAAACATTTCTTTCAATGGGGATGGATCCTTCATCGGCTTAAATCCCGGTGGCTGGGCATGGAGCGAAACGGAGGCCAAAAGGCATAGCACCCATAAGCTAATCCAGCGACTCTGATTGGTAGGCATGCGTGGGAATCATTTGATCTAGTTTTACAAAGGTAAACCCCTTTTCCCGGCTCTCATCGATGAGTTCTGCTAATACCTCTGCACAAATAGGCATGGGATCATGAAGTAGAAGAATATCTCCGGGACGTAACGCCGAAACGATGCGCCTTCGCAACGCAAGTGGATTTCGGTATTGGGTATCAAAAGAACGCAAACTCCATGCGACCGATACCATATTTGCCTTTCGAATGGCCCAGGCCAGATTCGGGTTGGTTACCCCATAGGGTGGGCGGAACCATCGCGGTATCAACCCCGTTGCGGAAGCTACAATCCGATTCGTTTGCTCGATCTCTTCTAAGATCGCCGCCTTGGAATTCAAATCAAAAAAGAAGCCATGATTATAGCTGTGGTTTCCGATCAAATGGCCTTCGGCATGCATCCGCTGAAGCAAATCAGCCCGCTGCTCCGCTTTCTTGCCCACGACAAAAAAGGTCGCCGGAACCCCTTTGGTCTTCAGGATATCAAGCACCGCTTCGGTTCCTTCTGTCGGACCATCATCAAAACTCAAGGCAATGGGTCGCGCGGAAAGATCCCCCTGGCCCCTCAGATAGGAAGGAATGAAAAACTGCGCCTCGGGGCGCATGGTTGCTATCACGAGTAGGGCCAGAGACAGCATCACCGCGGCTACAAAAATCCAGAGGGGAAGACCTCCGAATACCACGGCACCCCCGATTGCCAGGAGCATGAGCCCTGAGGTCGCAATAAATATCTTAAACCTAATCATCTAATACCAAAGTAGATTAAAGCTTCACCGAGCGCAAAGCCCTAAGCCTCGGGGTCCAGTCCTCCCCGCCTCATTTTCCGGGTCCACCAATCCCTCGCCTTTTCTAAATCCGCAGGGGTATCGATACCAAAACCCTGATAGTCAACGATGCTCATATAAATGGGGACTCCGT
>CAZYEZ010000114.1:0-7455 GCA_964646775.1 uncultured Chitinophagaceae bacterium
TTTTGAGAAAATTAACGACCAAATTGTCTTAAAAATAGCCTTGGTAAAAAGACGACGAAAATGGTTCCGATCCCTTTGGGCTCAATCCCAAAACTTTCAATACCCATTCTCTAATGCGTAATCTGGGTTCAATCCGGTAGCCCTACCTGACGAATGGTTCCAACGCTCCTGTGTCCAGGTCCTTTTCAGTGATAACTCCTTGTGTATGCCATTTACTGAAATTCTTAAGTAAACATACCGCTCCGCACTTTCCGATTGATTCTTGGGTTTCTTCAGGAAGAACAACAACCCGAGACTCTTTTCCAACATAACTTTAAAATTTTAAGTGTTACAAAGTTGGAAATGCAGAAAACCATAATCAAGATGTATATTTCGTGTACACATTGTTTATCAGTCAGTTATGTCATTTTGCTTGCGTCTTTTTTTCAGAAAGAAAGACGCCACGAATGACTCGACCTGATATTGTGTGAATTTGCAAATTTTGGCTGTTTCGCAGAAATAGAAACGCCCGCAAATCCAGTGTTTGCAGGCGTTTAAAGACTTTGATAGTAGCTTTTGCGGACCGGACGGGACTCGAACCCGCGACCTCCGCCGTGACAGGGCGGCATTCTAACCAACTGAACTACCGATCCAACCGGGACGCAAATATAAGGGCAAAATCACGAATTCTACAAATCTTCTTTAAAAAAAGAATACAGCCGTACTTTTGTAGGCTAAAACTTGGCCTATGCAATTTCTGGATTTTGAGAAACCCTTGGAGGATATGTACCATCAGATTGACCGCTTAAAGGAGATGTCGGCAAAGAATCCTCAAATTGATGTGGAAAAAAGCCTTGCAGAACTAGAGGCGACGGTAGCTAGAACCAGAGAGAAAATCTACGCAGATCTGACCCGCTGGCAAAAAGTACAGCTTAGTCGGCATCCTGATCGTCCCTATACCTTCTTTTACATTGAAAACATATTTGAAGACTTCGTCGAATTATTTGGCGACCGGCAAGTCAAAGATGATAAAGCCATGGTTGGTGGACTCGCTAAATTAGACGGGAGGCCGATCATGGTCATGGGTCAGCAAAAAGGAGTGAATACCAAAATGCGCCAGATGCGAAACTTCGGAATGGCCAATCCGGAAGGCTATCGAAAAGCATTAAGGCTCATGAAAATGGCGGAGAAGTTTGGACACCCGATCATTACCTTTATCGACACGCCAGGGGCATATCCTGGATTGGAAGCCGAAGAAAGAGGCCAGGGCGAAGCCATTGCCCGAAACCTCTTCGAAATGGTAAATCTCAAAGTGCCCGTTATCTGTATTATCATCGGGGAAGGTGCTTCGGGGGGAGCGCTAGGTATTGGAATTGGCGACCGGGTTTATATGCTAGAACATACCTGGTATTCCGTGATATCTCCAGAAAGTTGCTCCTCCATTTTATGGAGAAGCTGGGACTTCAAAGAACAGGCCGCCGAGCAGCTCAAACTGACTTCTGCCGACATGAAATCCTTCGGGTTGGTGGATGACGTGATCCCCGAGCCTCTAGGCGGCGCCCACGCCCAACCGGAAGAGATGGCCAAAACCGTAAAGTCCTATATCACTCAAGCCTTGGATGCGCTGATTGACCTGGATCCCGAGCAAAGAATTGAAGATCGGATCGAAAAGTTCTCGTCGATGGGATTCTTTGAAGAAAAGAAATAAAAATCCGAAGTTTGGTGTGATGCCCAGGCGTCAAGGAATTTTTGCTAATCTTCTGATTCTTATTGAATCCGATCGAATCAAACACCAGAAAAACTGAATACATGAAACATCCATTCTCAGGTACCGGCGTCGCCTTGGTTACCCCATTCCATAAAAACGCCGAAATCGATTATGCTTCCCTAAAAAAACTGGTAGATCATGTCGTGAAAGGTGGGGTTGATTATATCGTCGCCTTAGGCACGACCGCAGAAACTCCCAGTTTGACCTCCAACGAAAAACTTGCGATCCTTGATTTCATTCTCAATCAAACCAGCGGGCGGGTACCCGTGGTTTGTGGGATTGGAAGCAACAACACACAAGAGGTACTGTCGACCATCGAAAAAGTGAGCTTCCTTCAAGGCCTTGCCGGATTTCTGACGGTGGTGCCCTATTACAATAAACCAAGCCAAGAAGGTATATTTCAACATTTTCAAGCCATTGCCGAAGCGACGACCAAAGACATTATCCTATATAATGTTCCAGGCAGAACCGGAACGAGCATGACGGCCGCCACCTGTCTTCGCCTTGCCAACAAATATGATCATATCGTGGCCGTTAAAGAGGCGAGCGGGGATCTGTCCCAGTGCATGGATCTCATTAAAGGTCGGCCCCATCATTTTGCCATCCTTTCCGGCGACGATGATCTTGCACTAGCTCAAATGGCTTTGGGAATGGACGGAGTCATATCTGTCGCAGCCAATCTGTTCCCATTCGAGTTCTCCAAGATGATTCATCTGGCAAAAACCCAACAAGTGCGGGAGGCAAGAACCATGCACTATTCCATGCTTGATGGGATCCGGCTCTTGTTTAAGGAAGGAAATCCCACGGGTGTAAAATCGGCGCTCAGCCATTTGGGCATCCTAGAAAACCACCTGCGTCTTCCCCTTACGCCGGCGTCGGCGGAACTCCACGAGGAGATCGGGACTTTCCTGGCGGGGATGCAGGGGAGGACCGAGTAGATCCGGGTGTTCTGGCATAGATTTCCTAACTTTGCTGGTCTTGCGATTATTTGTTATACTATAAATGAAGGGAATATGTCATTGACCCAACCAATTCAAATTGATTATCAGTTACCCCATAAAGTAAAAGACCTGAGTCTTGCGGCTTGGGGCAGAAAGGAAATCCGCCTGGCCGAAGCAGAAATGCCTGGCCTGATGTCCATTCGAGCTGAATATGCCGATCAAAAACCCCTGAAAGGGGCCCGGATTGCGGGCTGCCTCCACATGACCATTCAAACCGCTGTCCTTATTGAAACCCTCATTGAATTAGGCGCAGAGGTTAGATGGAGCTCATGCAACATATTCTCTACCCAGGATCACGCAGCTGCGGCGATGGCCGAAGCAGGAATCGGTGTTTTCGCCTGGAAAGGTCAAACCCAAGAGGAAGCGGACTGGTGCATCGAACAAACCTTGTTCTTTGGAAGTGAAGATCGTCCGCTGAATATGATCCTCGATGACGGAGGCGATCTTACAAATATGGTTTTGGATAAGTACCCAGAGCTGGTTAAGCATGTCCGTGGAATCAGTGAAGAGACGACCACGGGGGTCCATCGCCTTTATGAGCGAATGAAAAACGGCACGCTCCCGGTTCCGGCCATCAACGTGAACGATTCAGTCACGAAGTCCAAGTTTGATAATAAATATGGTTGTCAAGAATCCTTGGTGGACGCGATCCGTCGGGCAACCGATGTAATGATGGCTGGGAAAGTGGCCGTCGTGGGCGGCTACGGGGATGTCGGAAAAGGATCTGCGCAATCATTGAGAGGAGCCGGTGCTCGTGTAATTGTTACAGAGATCGACCCCATCTGCGCACTCCAGGCAGCCATGGATGGATTCGAAGTGAAGAAAATGGAAGATGCGGTGCGGGAAGCGGATATTGTCGTAACCGCCTCCGGATGCCGAGACCTTATCGCCGAAAAGCACTTCCGTCTTATGAAAGACAAAACCATTGTCTGCAATATCGGTCACTTTGATATCGAAATTGATATGGCCTGGCTCAACGAGAACTATGGCCATACACGCGATACCATCAAACCTCAGGTAGACCTTTATAATATTGACGGCAAAGATGTCATCGTATTGGCCGAAGGTCGTTTGGTAAACCTAGGTTGCGCTACGGGCCACCCCTCGTTTGTGATGAGTAATTCCTTCTCTAACCAAACTTTGGCCCAGATCGAATTGTGGACAAACCACGAGCGTTACGAAAATAAAGTGTACATCCTGCCCAAACACCTGGATGAAAAAGTTGCCCGGCTTCACCTGGCAAAGATTGGCGTAGAGCTGGATGAGCTAACGGAAGAACAGTCCGCCTATTTGGGCATATCCAAAGACGGACCCTATAAGCCGGAACACTACCGCTACTAATAAGGAGACGAGGCGCGTTCATGGGCCTCCGCTCTTAGCATTTATTTATTATTTATGTTATAGAGGCTTCCGAAGGGGAGCCTCTATTCTTTTAGGAGGCCACCGAGAGCTTGGAAACGGGGGACAGGCAGGCTTTACCCTAAAAAAACTTATCTTCCTGCCGGAATCTATACAGGCGACCCCATGAAGCCATTTTTTCGCGCGGTATTCCTTTTTTTGCTCCTGCTCCCCGCGGGACGCCAGATGAGCCACGCCCAGCAAACCGATCTACAAGAAAGCCATCGCCTGCTCATCGTTATCCATACGTCTGCAGAGGTTTATTCGACCTCGGGATCTCAAGCGAAAGGCCGCCATCGCTTGACCCAGGTGGCAGCGTTCATCAAACAGCTGGCAGAAGCCCTGTATGCGCACAATGCGGAAGTAGAATTAAGTCTTGCTCGTGCCGCGCATCCACCTGGCTCCTCCAAAGAGCGCTGTACAGACCTCGTCCGGCTAGTCCCCTTCGGTCTTGACAATCGGGCGCAGATCGCATTGCGTCTCGAAGACCTGATCCACAACAAGCGAAACTTTCAGGCCTGGGAGCTCAGTTCGATCCAGAAAATGGCGGAAAGCGATTCGAAGTATAGATATCGAACGCTGATTCTGAGTCCCCGCTTTGAGGATTGCTACATTCCTTCTTGCGCCAGAAAATCCAGCTCTCCTGGAGAGCCCGCGGAGTCCCTGTACCTATATTTTACCGCGGAAGGGAATGACTGCCCCGGTCTTTTTCTGCCGATTAAACTCCCTGAGGATCGAGCGAAGCTTATCCAACAGATTCTTCCATCCTTCCCTCAGCTGATTGCACGTCCTGCCACAGACTTCGCAGGAACACCGCCTCGCCGCAGACATAGTGTTGAGGTCACGAAAAAAACTTTGCCGGTCAAGGCCCACGATGCCTCGTCGGTTTCTTCTGCCGACACCGCGGCACCTGGCCTGCCGCCCCCTCCGTCGACCACGCCACCCGCCGTCCAATTCACGCCCGGATCCAAAATGCGATCCGCAGATGTCTATGGAACCATTCAGTTTCAAATCAGTCGTCCTGTGCCCGTCATATATCTCTTTCGAGAAGACGGCAAAGGCAACTTCTTTCCCGATCAGGAAGTCTTCACCTTAGGGCTCAACCGGTTAAAAGTTCAGCTACCTCCCGGAACATACCGAGCCGTCTATCACCCGGAAGGCTTGGGATGGAACAAGGAGTTTGAAGTGAAGGTCGGCGAAGTGATCGGCATCTGGCTGCGGTGATTCGCATTTCTAGGAAATATAAAAATAGGCGGCCAGCTGAATCAGTATCCCTAGCACGTATCCTAGCCAGATCTCATAACTACGATGGGCACCTAAAAGCAGTCGAGCCGTCCCCACTAAACCGGCGATGGTTATCGAGAGAAACAAGGGGATGGTCATGGCAATGGGACTGGTCATTAATAAGACGATGACCATGCCGATCATGCTCCCGGCTCCCGCCGTATGCATGCTTACCTTGTAAAAGATATTCACCACAAAAAGGGCGATCACCCCCCAAAAAGCTCCAAGCAACATGACCTGTAAAAGAAATGGCGCATCAATGTTCTTGGATACATGGTATATCCAGAAATAAAACACCATGGAGGCGATCAAAGGGATCACACGGTCCTTCGGCTTATAAAGATGGATGGACTCCACAAACTTCAGCGCTTTCATTAAGAGCACCGAAATAATCGGGAAAAAAGCGGTGGCAATGAAGACGGGCAGCAAGTAACGAATTTGGAAGGCAGGCCAGGATACGCCGGCAAAGGTGGCAGGTACAAAACGATAAATCGCATAAGTCAGGATTGTCGGCATAAACACGGGGTGAAAGACGAAGGAGATCACCATTGCCAAAATACCTGTAAACTGGTTTACCGGCTTGGGCAGGTGCAAGTCTATGTCTTCGGTCTCCTCTTGCATCTTATCCATCATAAGCGTCGTTTTCCAAGTTTGCGGAGAGCCAGGTCCGCGCTTCTTCTAAGGACATCCCTTTTCGTCCCGCATAGTCCTTTAACTGGTCCTCCAAAATTTTTCCTACGCCAAAATAACGACTTTCCGGGTGACTGAAGTACCATCCAGCCACGGCGGAACCGGGCACCATGGCCAGCGCTTCCGTCAACGCAACACCGGTCTCGTTTTCGGCGTCGAGCAGGGCAAACAACTTCTGCTTTTCCGTATGATCCGGACATGCCGGATAGCCCGGCGCAGGACGAATGCCCGCGTACTTCTCTTTAACCAGAAAGTTTAAATCAAAGGCTTCATCGGGAGCATAGCCCCAAAATTCTCTTCGGGTCCGAAAATGAAGCAGTTCGGCAAAAGCTTCTGCCAACCTATCCCCAATCGACTGGATCATGATCTTGTTATAGTCGTCGTGTTCCTCCATATATCGGCGTACTTGCGCGTCGACTCCATGAATAGATACCGCAAATCCACCCATATAATCGGTCGCCTGAGGATGGATAAAATCAAACAACGAAAAATTAGGCTGCCCGGCCACTTTCTTCTGTTGTTGTCTTAAGGCTTCAAGATGGATGCATTCTTTTCCCCCCGGGTTTACCTGGAGCGTATCCGGGCCCTTCTTTTCAACTTCCCAGAAACCCAGGACCCCATTTGCTTTCAGCAAATGGCCCTCGATAACCTGGTCCAGCATGGCCTCGGCGTCTGCCAATAATTTTCGCGCTTCGGGTCCCGCCTTCTCGTCATCAAGGATCTGCGGATATTTACCGCGCATCTCCCAGGTGAGAAAAAATGGCCCCCAGTCAATAAATCGACGAATCTCCCGCAAATCATAGTCCAAAAAGGTCCGGGTACCCAAAAAGGAAGGACGCGGAGGCGTATAGTCCTCCCATGTCAGCGATACAACATTCCGGGATGCCTCCGTATAGGGGATGTATTGTTTAACCGCCTTTTTGGCTGCAAATTCCGCACTCAGGTCTTGGTATTCTTTCTTCTTCTCTTCCAAATAAGCTGGTTTGGTCTGCGGATTCAGTAATTGTCCGGCCACGGTCACACTTCGGCTTGCATCCAGGACATGTATAACGCCCCCGGCATATTGAGGTGCGATGCGGATGGCCGTATGCGTCCTTGATGTGGTTGCCCCTCCAATGAGCAGCGGCTGCTGCATCCCCCGCCTTTGCATTTCTCGGGCGACATGGACCATTTCATCGAGCGAAGGCGTGATTAATCCACTTAGCCCGATGAGATCCGCTCCGATTTCTTCGGCCGTATCGAGGATCTTCTCTGCGGGAACCATCACGCCAAGATCGACCACTTCGTAACCATTACATCCCAGCACGACGCCCACAATATTCTTCCCAATATCAT
>CAZYEZ010000115.1:0-7451 GCA_964646775.1 uncultured Chitinophagaceae bacterium
CTTTTCACTTTTTATATGATACAGGCTACCTTGGATCGGATTTTTCGATTTTTATAGGAGACAGGGTAGTGAAACAAAAATCGATATGGCACGTTATACAGGACCAAAAAACAGAATTTGCCGCATTTTCGGAGAACCCATATTAGGTTCTGGAAAGAATTTAGGCAAGAACTCCAACCCTCCCGGTCAGCACGGGAACAACCGTCGTCGCAAGGCGCCCAGTGAGTATGCGATCCAGCTTAAGGAAAAGCAAAAGGCCAAGTATACCTATGGATTGTTGGAAAAGCAATTCCGGAATACTTATGTGGAAGCGAACCGTCTGAAGGGTTCGACGGGAGAAAACCTGATGCGCTTGCTGGAGTCTCGCTTAGACAATGTAATCTATCGCATGGGCTTAGCCCCCACGCGTCCAGCCGCCCGTCAGCTTGTTTCTCACAAGCATGTCATGGTAAATGGGAACATTGTGAACATTCCTTCCTATGTCCTTAAACCTGGCGATCAGATCGAATTGAAAGCAAAAAGCAAGTTGAATTCGGCCGTGACCAGCCTGGTTCGCCCCAAGAATCCTAAGTTTAGCTGGATTGATATGAACGAGAAGGAGTTTAAGGGCGTGTTTATTACGGCTCCGGAAAGAGAAAGCGTTCCCGAGAACATCAAAGAGCAACTCATCGTCGAGCTGTACTCTAAGTAATCTTTGGATTCTAGGGTATTCAAGCGGGCCTTCAACGACTGAGTTCCCTATCAATCAAGAGCCCATTTTTCGGATCTGAATGCCGCATAGAACCGCGCCTCAGGTCTTCATTAAAACAAAAAAAAACCGTCATTTTATGGCCATTTTAAATTTCCAGAAACCCGATAAGATCGTTTTGCAAAAAGCAACCGATTTTGAAGCCCAATTCGAGTTTCGTCCATTAGAGCCGGGATACGGGGTTACCATTGGCAACGCCTTGCGCCGCGTACTGTTATCTTCCTTGGAAGGTTATGCCATCACAGCCATCCGGATCGAAGGTGCTGACCATGAGTTTGCGACCTTACCCGGCGTCCTCGAAGATGTTACGGAGATCATCCTGAATCTCAAGCAGGTTCGATTGAAATCGATCGTAGAGGGAGAAGCGGATCTGAGCAAGATTACCCTGGAAATCCGTGATAAACAGCAGTTTACGGCGGGTATGATCGGAGAGATGCTTAATGATTTTGAAGTCATGAATCCCGAATTGGTCATCTGCAATATGGAGCCCAATGCGCAGATCGTGATGGAAATTTACTTTGGCAAAGGTCGGGGCTATGTACCGGCAGAAGAAAACCGCGTAAAAGAAGGGGCACCGATTGGCCATATTGCCATCGACTCCATTTACACGCCGATCAAGAATGTAAAATACAGCATTGAAAACACCCGTGTTGAGCAGCGTACGGATTTTGAGAAGCTGATCATGGAGGTCTCTACCGACGGAACCATCCATCCAGAAGAAGCCGTTAAAGAAGCTTCCCGTATCCTGATCCAGCATCTGATGATCATCACCGACGAGAATATCTCCATGGACACCCAGAAGGAGGAAAAAGAGACCGTCGTGGATGAAGAGACCCTGGCCTTAAGAAAAGTGCTCAATACACCGCTGGAAGATCTGGAACTTTCGGTTCGTGCCTTCAACTGTTTGAAAGCAGCCAAGATCAATTCCCTTAGCGAACTGGTTCATTATACGCAGGAGGAGCTGATGAAGTTCAGAAACTTTGGTCAGAAGTCGCTTTCTGAAATTGAACAGGTTTTGGGTGAAAGAGGCTTGCATTTCGGCATGGATGTGTCTAAGATCATTCCTCAAAATAACGACTAACCTTAAAACGGGCAGATCGCTTTAATCCGGGTTCCCTTAAGAACCTTTTTATTCACAAATCTCATAATTCCTGACACGGTATGAGATCGTCGAAAGACATAAAATTATAGTCATGCGTCACGGAGACAAAATCAATAACCTAAGCAGAACCGCCTCCCACAGAAAGGCCCTTTTATCGAACCTGGCCTCTCAGCTTATTGAACACAAAAGGATTTTCACCACTTTGGCTAAAGCCAAAAGTCTTCGGGTTTATGTGGAGCCTTTGTTAACCCGGGCAAAGAACGATAACACCCACAACCGTCGGATCGTATTTAGCTATCTGCAGAACAAAGAAGCCATCAAGGAGTTGTTTGGTACGATTGGCGATAAGATTGCAGACCGTCCCGGGGGCTATACGCGCATTGTGAAGATGCCACGCCGGTTAGGCGATGCAGCCGATATGGCTATGATCGAATTGGTAGATTTCAATGAAATCTATCGCTTGGATCAGGATGGTACCAAGAAGAAGACACGCAGAAGCCGTCGCTCGTCTTCGGCGAAGAAATCGGCAGCTTCCGCAGAAACGACAACCGCCGTGGAAACCCCGGTGGAAACCGCGGATTCAAGTCCGGAAGCTAGCGCCGCGGTAGATACGGCCAACGACGAGGCGCAGGAAACACCGGATACTCCAGAAACGCAAGACACTCCGGATAGTACGGACAATGCGGAGGCTTCGGACACAGAAGAAAAGCCGGCCTAATTAGGAATCCGAAAGGCTCATCTCGGGTCATCGATCGCATCGATCCAAGCTGACGAACCGGATCTATCAGAAACATCCATCAGAAAGATCATTAAAGATCAATAAAGATTAATAAAGATCAATAGAATAGCAATCAGGATCCCTTGGAGGGATCCTGATTGCTTTGCACGCTACCCATCCCACAGCTTGGAGGCGGTTGGCAATTTTCCAATTCATGCGTCTCCATGATGGTTTGAACGAAAAAACCTTAACTTTAGCGCTAAGATGAACATGCGAATATTGAATGGTATCCTAGGTTTTAGCCTTTTGGGCTTTCTGGTTTTTGGTTCCTGCAATAAAGGAAATCCAGACCTTCGTTTAGACGACCCTGCGGGAAGCGATCAAATTGATTTTGATTATTCCGTGACGGGGGTCAAAGATCTGAGGATGGAACAGTTGGACGTGACCGAGATGAAGATTGCCATTCAAAAGACAAGTTTCCATTCCGAGGAAGTCGGGATTACGATTCCCAACTTACCCAAGGGATTGAAAGCTTCGTATTCGCCGGGCTATGCCCTGGCTTCTTTTCCAGCAACCATTCGCTTCGAAGCCGTGCGGATGGAAAAAGGGGTTTACCCCCTCGTACTTGAGACCTATAGTTCGCATACGGAAAAAAAGCAGTTCCCTTTTACCCTTACCATCGAGCCCTATTCGAATGATGCATTGGCGTTTCATGCAGAATTTACAGAGTCCCGGCAATGTGGAACTACGGGATCTCAAACTCATAAGAGTTTTCTAGAACCGGTGGAAGATCAGTACAATCAGATTCGGATCAAGGGATTTTGGTCTTCGTCCTGGAAGAGCGAAGTGCTGGTCCAGCTCCACCCCTCTGACCGAACCCTAACCATTCCGCTTCAGACCATAAACAATTCCAGCATTGAGGGGAGGGGTACTTATTCAGAAGATACCTTACATATCGATTATAGGGTGACCACCCAGGTTTATGTAGATTCCTGCAAGGCCGTTTTTACCCGCGATCTCTAGCACTTAATCGAATCATGAGGCAGGACTCGTGGGTGCCTTTATGCCCCTGGGTGTTCTCCTTTAGGATTGCAGGCGCTTAGGCGGACGGGCGGCGTCGGCAAACCAACGCATCCGATAGGCCTGCATGGAATAATTTCCCAGTTTTTTGGTGAGTTTTTGATTGACGAGGGCCCCTACGACGGCACCAATTCCGGGAATAAGCTGCAGGAGTTTGGCCAAATCGATATAATCGCGGTATTCCTGCTGCAGATCCCTCCATATGGTTTCGGGTTCTGATTCCAGATCTGGATGATGGGCCCGGGAAATCATCCGCGCATACACGAAATCCCGGTGTTCGGGTCTAGAGAAACTTAATTGGAAAATATCCAGCAGAAACACCCGTTCCCGGTAGGAAGCTAGATCATGGCCGTAAAGCCGAGCAATTTCTGCCAGCATGCGCATTTTTATGCTAAGCCAAAGAGGTAGATCTGCCAAAGCACTGATGAAACCACCGGCACCGGTGAGGGCGCCTTCGGCGGCCGCGGTATTCGCATAGACGGTGATCTTATCTCGAACCTTTGCTTCGATCCATGCGAGGTCTCGTCCCGTTTCTGGAGATTTCTGGATGAACTGAGAACCAGAGAGTACGGCGGAAATAAAATGGCGAAAGGTTTGATCCAGGAATTGATGAATCTTTTCGGGGATGATGCCATTCCACTTTTTCTGGAGCTGGGAGGCCCATTTTTCTGGCATACTGGGTGGCTCAGCCAAGGATTTTTGCCAGAGGAATAATTCTTCCCGGGCTTGCCATTCGTATTCGGTCATCGGTAATCACTCAGTGGATTCAGTTTGGAAGTTAGGAATTTGGCTGCGGAAAATCCTTAGCTCTTATCGTTTTTATAAAATTTCTGGCTGGCGTTGGTATATGCGCTATATTTACGCAACTAAAACAATAAATTGCATATATGAAGCGACTGTTCTGTAGTCTTTTGGCCCTGTCTTGTATTGGATACCAAGACCTGCAAGCCAAGGCCCGACTGGTAGAGAAGGTAACCGCCGAAGAGGGAAAACTTGTGATTCCTTATGAGAAGTACGTGCTGGATAACGGGTTGACCTTGATCATTCATGAAGATCATTCCGATCCGATAGTCCATGTAGACGTGACTTACCATGTCGGTTCTGCCCGGGAAGAAATTGGAAAATCAGGATTTGCCCACTTTTTTGAGCATATGATGTTTCAGGGCTCTGATAACGTAGCCGATGAGCAGCATTTTAAGATCATTACGGAAGCCGGAGGGACCCTCAACGGAACAACAAACCGGGACCGCACCAACTATTTTGAAACCGTGCCTTCCAATCAGCTGGAGAAAATGCTTTGGCTGGAAGCGGACCGTATGGGCTTTCTGCTCGATGCCGTCACTCAGAAAAAGTTTGAAGTCCAAAGAGCTACGGTAAAGAACGAGCGGGGGCAGCGCTATGACAATCGTCCTTATGGGCTGATTTCAGAAGTAACCGCCAAAAACCTATATCCTTATGGCCACCCCTATTCCTGGTTAACCATTGGATATGTGGAGGATTTGGATCGGGTGACCGTCCAGGATTTAAAGAACTTTTTTCTGCGTTGGTATGGACCGAATAATGCGGTGCTTACCGTGGGCGGTGATGTGAAACCTGCCGAGGTGGTGAAGATGGTCGAGAAATACTTTGGTTCCATTCCTCGAGGCCCGGAAGTTGAGCCGGTAAAGCTGGATCCCGTGAAGATTGAAAAGGACCGGTACGTATCGATGGTAGACAACTATGCGCAGCTGCCGATGCTTCGGATTACGTATCCATCGGTGCCTTCTTTCCACCCGGATGAAGCGCCCCTGGACTGTCTGGCAGAGATCCTGGGTCAGGGAAAGAATTCGATAATCTATCAGAACTTTATCAAAGGGCAATTGGCGGTGAACGCGGTGGCCATGAATCCAACCAGTGAACTGGCCGGGGAGTTTGTCTTTATATTCATTCCATACCCCGGTAAATCCCTTAAAGATATTGAGGCGGAGTTCCGCAAATCCCTCGCGCAGTTTGAAGCGCAAGGCGTTCGCGACGAGGATATCGAAAAGTTCCGCAACTCCATGGAGTCGAATATGATTTATGGATTGGAATCCGTATCCGGAAAAGTGTCTCAACTTGCCGCCTATTATACGTTTACCGGAAACGCCAATTACTTGCCAAAGGATCTGGAACGCTATCGCAACGTAACGAAGGAAGATGTGATTCGGGTCTATAACAAGTATATCAAAGGTAAGTCCTCCGTGATTGTATCCTTGACCCCTAAAGGTCAAGAAGAGAATGTAGCCGGGGAACCCAATTATACGGTAAGTACCGAAGGCTACGAGGCCCCCGATTATGGTTATGAAGGCCTCGAATACGTAAAGGCCAAAGACAATTTTGATCGCTCTCAGATTCCACCGAATGGCGAGAATCCTGTGGTAAATGTCCCCGAATTCTGGCGTAAGGATCTGCCAGGACCGATTCGGGTGATTGGCACCCACAGTGATGAAGTGCCTGTCGTAAATCTGTTCATGAACTTCAAGGGAGGGCGCATGATGGAATCCGGTCAAATGGACAAGTCCGGTCTTGCTTCCTTGTTTGCGGCCATGATGACCGAAGACACGGAGAACTATACGGCCGAGGAGCTTAGTCTGGAACTGGAGAAACTGGGTAGCAGCATCGATGTGTCGGCCAGCTTGGATGATATTCAGGTTCGGGTCAAGACGCTGACCAAGAATCTGGATGCAACCATGGACCTGGTAGAAGAAGTGCTGCTTCGGCCTAAATTCCTGCCGGAAGCTTTTGATCGCGAAAAGAAGCGCGCCCTGGAATCCATTCGGAACCTAAGCACGCGCCCCGAGGTGGTGGCTTCCCAGGTTTTCGATAAAGTCATGTACGGCCCGGATCATCTTCTTGCCGCCAATAGTTATGGCACGGAAGAAACGGTAGAGAATATAACCTTGGAGGATATCCAGCAGTTTTATAACCGCTACCTCTCGCGCAACGGCCTTGATATTGTCGTCGTGGGCGAGGTCGGTGAGGAGGTCGCCCAGCAGTTCGGATTTCTCCAGCAGCTCCCCAATCACCCCATCACATTGCCGGTGGTGAATGCGGCCCCGAAAGTCGAGAAAACGAAAATTTATTTCGTAGACATTCCCAATGCTGCCCAAACGGAATTTCGGATTGGAATGGTTACCGGTCTGAAATATGATGCCTTGGGTGATTATTACAAAGCCAATGTGATGAACTATCCTTTCGGGGGGGCTTTTAATAGCCGTTTAAACCTGAACTTGCGCGAAGAGAAAGGATGGACCTATGGCGCAAGAAGTTACTTCGCCGGCAATAAGTACACCGGTACTTATGAGTTTGCGGCCGGGATTAAGGCCGATGCTACCGACAGTGCGTTGGTGGATATCCTGGAGATCATGGAAGACTACCGAAAAGAAGGGATTAAAACCGATGAGCTTCGGTTTACCCAAAATTCCATGGGGCAAAGTGAAGCCCGGAAGTACGAGCTGGGTCATCAGAAAGCCTTATTCCTGTCTCGTATTCTGGAATATGACCTGGATCCCCAGTTTACGCGAGAGCAGACCAAAATTCTCAACCAGTTGACGAAAGCAGATATCGATGCCCTGGCCCGCAAGTATGTGCCCGACCCGGCCCGTATGCATATCGTGCTGGTTGGCGATAAGGCAAGCCTTTGGGATCGACTGAAAGGGTTTGGTTATGAGCTCGTAGAAATCGATCGTCAGGGAAGACCCGTGGAGAAATCCTAGGTTTTTTCTTTAGAAAATCATTACCGTCCGATAAAAGTTGAGCGGTCTTGAATTGGGGATGTAAGATGT
>CAZYEZ010000116.1:0-7442 GCA_964646775.1 uncultured Chitinophagaceae bacterium
TCCAGCACCCCCGGGCTCCATTGAGTGAAGGCTCGCAGCGCCTCTGGACGGAAAGCATAGACGCCGATATGCCCATAGCTGGAAGTTTCCATTCCGCCGTCTCGGGTATAAGGAATCGGAGCGCGCGAAAAATATAAGGCTCGGCCGCTCTTATCGAGCACCAGTTTTACGACATGGGGGCTTTTCAATTCCGAAGGGTCCTTCAGGATTCGGGCCAAGGAAGCCACTTGAATCGATGCGCCAAACTCACCGTTAAATCGTTCAAGCAGCTGGGCCAAAGGAGGTTTTGAAATGAAGGGCTCATCGCCTTGCACATTAACAATGAGATCGGCATCCAAGGAATCGGCAAACTCAGCAATGCGGTCCGTGCCGCTTTCATGATCGCGGAGGCTCCGCAATACCCTGCCCCCCGCGGCCTCGACTTCTGCGGCGAGCTCATCGCTGTCGGTAACCACCCATACCTGATCAAACAAAGAGGTTCCCACCACCTGTTCCCAGGTGCGGCGAATTACGGATACCCCGCCAATTTTCTCCATGAGCTTGGCAGGGAACCGGGTGGCACCCATCCGCGCTGGGATTAGTGCGACGCAATTCATACCCTAGGTTTAACTTTCGACAATAGGCCCAATACCACAAATAACCAACCAATTATAAAGAACATACCTCCGATGGGCGTAACGATCCCTAATCCGCCCAATCCGACCGTGGACGTCGCACCCAAATAACATAAGGTATAAATGGAGCCGCTAAAAAGGATGATTCCTATCAAAAAAAACCAGCCTGCCCACCGTAAAGCAACATGGGGGTGAAACCCGTGTATTATACCTACCATAAGCATGGCCAGGCTATGGTAGAACTGGTATCTTACTCCGGTTTCGAAGCTGTTCATTTGCTCGGGGGTAAAAAGGGGTTTCAATCCATGGGCGCCGAAGGCTCCAATCATGACGGAAAGTGCCGCCATCACCGCGCCACCCAGGATGACTTTCTTGTAGATCATAGACTTTCGATTCGGCCAAATTTAAGCAGAGTTCTTCGATTGGCGGCAGGAATCTATATTCGGGATCCAACCTCGTTCCATCCTGCCGTTGGATGGGACTTCAATGATCGGGGTCGAAGGCCCCATTCCCCCAAAGGGATTTACGGACCTGATCGAACATGGGAAGATCCAATTCCTCGACCTGCAAGGTCCAGTCTGCCGCTTCATAGGCGGCCCTTCTTTGTTGAAACAGGCGAAGCAGCGACGGCTCCCAATCCGCGCCCGTGGCAAGTAAAGGACGGCGTTGCGCTTCTCCTTGGCGGCGGAGCCGGGCGATCAAAGTCTCCATGCGGGCCTGCAAATAAACCTGCCAGGCCTGGGCCTTAAGGAAGCGCTGATTTTCAGGGCGGGAAAGTAGGCCCCCGCCTACGGCCATTACGAAAGGGTCCGGAGCCGGGATCGAAATCAGTTTCCGAAGCGCTTGGGTCTCCCTTTTCCGAAACCCCTCTTCGCCTTCTAAGGCAAAAATCTCGGCAATCGTCCGTCCAGATTCGGTTTCAATAAAATCGTCCAAATCTATGAACCCCCATCCCCAGTATGCACTCAATTGCTGGCCCCAATATGTTTTTCCGCAACCAGGCATTCCAACCAAAGCCAGGCCTTTTTTCATTTTCCCATCAGGTTTTTCCAGATAAACAATAAAGACAACTGCACGGCGACCTCCTTATTGCGACTCCGATCATAAGTCAGCTGATAGGCTTTGGAAAAGACTTTTTTGCCGTCGGCAAAAGCCATCCATACCCTCCCCCCCGGAATCTCTCCCTGGGGGGTGTTCGGGTCCAGCAGCCCGGTTATTCCAAAGCCAAGATCTGCTTTAAGGACTCGTCGAGCGCCCAAAGCCATCTCCCGGGCGACCCATTCGCTGACGGGACCCTTGGTTTCAATCGCCGCTGGATCCACCCCCAGACAGTCCGTCTTAATGTCATTCTGATAACATACGATGCCTCCGCGAAAACATTGTCCGGAACCCGGCACTTGGGTAAGCAAATGAGCGATGTTTCCCCCGGTGCAACTCTCGGCAAGGCCAATCTCTTTACCTAGGCGCTTCAGGTCCCGGGACAAAATTTCTTCGAGATTCAAATCCTCTTCTGAAACGACCCATTCTGCGATACGATCGATGAGCAAGCCCTTATACTGGTCCATTTCCTGCTTTAATGCTTCTCTTTCCTTTCCTCTCCCACTGATTCGCAGGCGGACCATGCCGGGGCTGGGCAAATAGGCCAGTCGAATATGAGGTGGAAGCCGGGATTCCAGGTCTTCGATTGTTTCGGCCAGAAAACTTTCCCCCATACCGGCGGTTACGATGGACTGGTGCTCGATCGCATCGGAGATGAAATTCGATTCCAACATGGGTAAAACAGAGCCCGTCATGATTTCTTTCATTTCATCGGGGACGCCGGGCAGAGATATGACCCAGGTCTTCTCCCGACGAAATAGCATTCCCGGGGCCGATCCAACCGGGTTTGGCAGAATTGTGGCCATTTTTGGAAGGTCTGCCTGCCGCCGGTTTCGCTCCAGCATGGGCAGGCCACGGCTGCGAAACTGCCCTTCAATCTGCTTTTCCGTCTGCGCATGGCGCACCAAGGGACTGTCGAAGTATTCCACCAGCACCTCTTTGGTTATGTCGTCATCGGTGGGGCCCAGTCCCCCGGTCATCAAAACCAGGTCGGTGCGCCGAATCGACTCGTCCAAAGCCACTCTGATTTGATCGGCATCATCTCCCACGGTAAGGCGGCGCTGCACATCGATTCCCAGAGGTCCCAATCTTTGCGCAATCCAAACGGAATTCGTATCCACGGTTTGACCGATGAGAAGTTCATCTCCGATGGTGATGAGGGTTGCTTTCAAATTGGCCATAACTTATGCGTGAAAATGAGGATAAAGTAATGCTTCGAGTTCTGCAGGCATAGATCTGGGCCGACGCTTTAAAGGATCATAAAAAACCAGCCTCGTGTATCCTTCATTGATCTTTTTCCCTTTCGGTCCCATAATATGGGTATGGAAACAAATTTCGGGCCCCTCGGGCCAGGATTCCAGCCGGGTGTGGACTTGCAGCAGATCATCATACCTTGCAGGCCGCAGATATTGGCAGTGAAAGGCGATCACAGGCATGATCACCCCCGATTGCTCCAGCTGGGCATAACTCATGCCCCAGTGTCGAATCCATTCCCCTCTCCCCACCTCATAATAGGTGGCATAGTTTCCATAATAAACCACACCCATCCTATCCGTGTCGGCATAAGGGACGCGAATCTCGGTCATATGTTCGAGCATAATAAACGGTTATTTTCAACCAAAATAAGGTAAATCCCCGGTCCTGGACCGAATGGTCCCTTCTCCTTTGGCCGCCCATTAACGGATAAGGGCGACATCGCCTTTAATCAAGACTTCTTCGCCATGGCGATCGACCACACCCAAAACCCAGTAATAAGTGCCTACCTCTGCTTTCACGCCTTTGTAATGCCCATCCCAACCCTGGTCTCTGAATTCGGTAGAGTAATACACTTGTTCCCCAAAGCGATTATAAATGCGGAAAAACCGAACCCGCGAATAACCCACGGCTAGGGGGCGCAGATAATCATTTAACCCATCCCCATTCGGCGTAAAAGCCGAGGGCACAAAAAGGGAGGGTTCCCGAACGACCTGCACGCGAATTGAGTCGGTCGCTTCGCAGCCGTTGAAACTTTGGATGCGAACTGCATAATCATAAATCCCGAGTTCCGGAAAATACCCCACCGGCCTCGGGGTGTTATCGGCATTTAAAAAATCAGAAGGCGTCCACTGATAAAACGCCCCCCCCTGGGCATTGAATTGAATCCGCTCACCTTGGACAATAATGGTATCGTTTCCGGCAAAGGGCCGAAAATCATCAACTTGAATGGTTTTTGTGACCGTATCCCGGCATCCCTTTTCCGTGCCTGCTGCCAAGCGAACCTCATAGGCGCCGCCCATCAGAAACGCATGGACTGGATGCTGAATCTGGGCCGTGTGCTCGTCTCCGAAACGCCAGTCCCATAAATTCACGGAAGGGTAGGTCGCCTTGGATTCATCGCGAAACTGAATTGGCGTCTGAGGGCAAAGCGTTCCTTCGACAGAAAAGTCGGCTTTAAAATCCGGATAAATCTTGACCAGCCTGCTGATGCTATCTGGACAGGTCGACCCTTCATTGACGACCAGCTTCACCGTATAGGTCCCGGTATCCGGATAGGTGTACTCGGGCTGGAATTCTTTAGAAGTGGCACCTGGCACCCCGAAATACCAGGTATAATCATGGCCTCCCTGACTGGTATTATCAAAGGAGACCGTAAAATCAGAGCACTCTACGATATAGGTGTTGAACTCGTCGGAGTATTGAGGAATATTGGCGACGACCGCCTTCGAGCAGTTCGTTACGACAAACTGAAACTCTCTTCGGATCGTATTGATCTTGATCCCATTGCGCCATTCGTGGCAGCAGACATTCACCACATAGCGGCCTAGAATATTTGGCGTCCCCGTGATCATCCCTGTCACGGGATCGATGCGGATGGTCGGGTTTCCACCCATGGGTTTCTCGGCTGAATACCCGGTAATATAGCGTACAAAAGGCGGAATCGCGGCTTGTGGAATCGGCTTGGGGTCCGAGAGACTTCCTCCAATATAAGCCGAGCAAAATTCGTAGCTCAATGAGTCTCCGTCCGGATCGGTGGCCGAGTGATCGTAAAACAATGGATTATTAACGCAGATGATCTGTGGCGGATATTCATTAAATACCGCCCCTTGGTTACATACGGCCAGCCCTTGGCCAGGAATGTCGACAAAAAAAGTCGCTCCGGTCTCATCGGGCCTTTGAATGTTGGTCGTGCTGCCGTTGCGGCAGCATCGGCTGTAGACCACCCGGTGTCCGCCGTTTTGAAGCGGAAGATCGGTGATAAATCGAAACCGAAGTCGGTTCAGGCAAGTTTGCGGAGGATTATCCACACAATCATTGGAGAAATTAGCCGGCACAATCATAGACTGAGTGGGATTGATCCGAAACACTTGCTCCCGGCCAGAGCTGAGATCAAAAATGCCAATAAATGCCGGCGTATCATCCCGAATGGCCAGAATCTCCCCATTGAGGCAATCTTGATAGATATCCAGGCTCACTTCATAGCGCCCGTTACCTAAACAGGAATAGGTAACCTCTCCTCCTACGATATGGGAGGCGCTGACTGGATTCGTCACCAGCCAGATTAGAATAACCAGCCCAGTTTTGACGCATTGTTTCAATTGATGTCTCCGCTATTTATCCAAATATATACTTTCCATAGGACAGAAGGGCGGATTCCAGACGACGAGGATCTTCAATCATCGACATATGACCGCAACCTTTAAGCACCTCTACAAAGGTACGACTTGCCAAGGTAGTTTGGGGCCATATGGCCTCTGGCGGAGCCAGCCGATCCTCCGAGCCCATAATCCACTGAATGGGGAGCTCGGTCTGCTGCACCCAGTCCCGATGATCTTTTCGTTGAATCATGGCCTGATAAAAAGCGATCAGCGCCTCATCAGAAATCTCCATGGCATGCTGGGTAAGCCATTCGATCCACTTCGGCTCGGCTTCCACAAACCGGGGAGCAAACAGGGTCGGCATCATCTGTTTAATAAACGCGGCCTTCCCTCCTTTGGAAATCAAAGCAATGCTTTTCTCCCTTTGGGCTACTTTCTCGGGCGTGTCGGCTTGGACGGAGGAGTGAATCAGGCTCAGGCCCACCATCCCATCCGCATAGCCGGAAGCATGAGCCAAGGCCAGATATCCACCCATGGAATGACCCGCAATCCAGTATTGGCTTGCCCCTTCCTGCCGCAAAATTTGACCTAGATCTTCTGCCATGCCTTCCATGGTGAGTCCTGCCTGATAAGCGGATCGACCGGCCCCAGGCAGATCCACCACCATCAATCGATAGGAGGCCGAAAGAACCCGCCGCACCTCTTTCCATAGCAATCCAGACTGAGGGAATCCATGAATAAGAATCAGCCACGGCCCTTCGCCTTCGCACTCATAATACCAGTTTTTCCATTGTCCCGATATAATCTTCTCCATATTCCTAGCCATTTTTATTTATACGAACGGGATTGCTTGGGGGATTTCCCTTGGTCTATGCGTACCAGGTATCCATAAATAAATACCGAGGACAGCAACCAGGGGGTGATCTCGACCAATGGCAACCTTTGGACTGCCAAGAGGTGAAAAACGAATGCCAAGCCTAAAAAGACCAATCCTAAGATGGCATATTTTGACCGCCCGCTCTTGGGACGAAAAGCCAAAACCAGGTGGGTTGGAAGGGCCCAAAGTAAATTCGTATTGTAGGCGCAAGCTTGGTGATCGGTAAACAGCCACATCACGACCATGATTACGCCCAGCAATCCTGTTATAAATAGGTGTAGAAAAATCAGGCCATCGGCGAAGGGTCTAGCCGATGGGAGAAGAAGACCCAGGATCAGCAGGATAAAAAACGCCCAAAGAACGAGGGCGGGCACGTTGACCCCGGCCGGGATGGGGGCGCGGCCCTCCAGCAAGCGATGAACCGGCCCCGAAATCGGCTTTCCATCCACCTGGGCGCCCTCAACCCCTTCGCTGAGGTAATCAGGTAGAAAGAGGATGTCTTCATTGGTCATGATCTTATCTATGGGGCTGCCAAGGAGAAGATTGATGCCGAGTCGCTCCCAATGCTTGTAATAATAATAGCGGTTGATGATATCACGGAAACTCAAATCTCGATGGGCAGCAATGGTTTGACCAAAAGAAAAACTCGAATCCAGGATTCGGGGAAAAATATCCCGAATTCGGGTTGCGCAGTTATCGTAAAAGAAGTCATATTTATAGTCCCGATTCTCTGGCAGGGCATTCAAGTCCAGGAATGTGCGCATTTGGTGTATCTGATGGGGATTCAACAGCAGGACTTGCTCATCGACGCTTCTTTGGTCGCGGGCATACTCATCTAGGAAATAGATATAGGGATATACACTCAATGAATAGTCGAGCTTCCCTTGGGCAAACTGCCAAGCAAAATCGTCGGAGAAGGCGAAAGTACCATAGTTATACACGTTATCCGTTCCTGCAGCCGAATCCACCACCCGAAGGGCCGTATGCCCAAAGGTCTCCCAGACTTCAGGACCGGTGCCACAAGTCAGAAGGCTGATGCGCACCCCCGAACTCGAATCCGAGCTCGCCTCCGCGGCCGCATAGACTCCGAAAAACAAAGCGAGCATCAGCAGATAGACTTTCATGAATCGAATTTTCAATGGTCACCATCCTTGGCGCCAACCAAGCTGCAATATATTAATCCTTGCCGTTCCCAGACCATGGTTTTTTCCTAAAATCCCTTTATCCGAACCCGCCACGCAAAGCAAAAAGCCTATTCCGAGCGGAATAGGCCACCCT
>CAZYEZ010000117.1:0-2724 GCA_964646775.1 uncultured Chitinophagaceae bacterium
GTTGTTTCCCATGGATTTCATCCCCGACTTTTTACCCCTATTAGGCTGGGCCGACGATGGAGCCTTTGCTTATGCTTTTTTCCTGCGATGCCGTAAGGAAACCCATCGATACAATCGGTTCAAGGCCATGGATCGTCGGCTTAAATCCCGTCAATAACCACGGGGGGGAGGAAGGCAGACAATTCGCCACCGTGCCGAATAACATCCCGAACCAGCGTGGAGGAGAGCGCGGACCATTTGGATTTGCTGGGTAGGAACATGGTCTCGATTTCGGGGGCCAGCTGATGGTTCATATCGGCAATGGCTTTCTCATATTCAAAGTCTGAGTAGGTTCGGATTCCTCGCAGAATATAGCCCAGACCCTCCTGTCGGCAGAAGGCCGTGGTTAAACCCTCGTAGGCTACAATCCGAATAGATGGGTAGGGGTCAAACAATGTTTCTAGCCAGTGTTTTCGCTGGTCGAGGGAGAACATGGGCTGTTTGCTTGCGTTGACTCCAATGCCAATGACGATCTCGTCGAAAAGTGGAAGGAAGCGAAGGATCAAGTCCTGGTGACCTAAAGTGACCGGATCAAAGGTCCCGGGAAATAGTGCTCGTTTTTTCATCATCTACGTTTTGGGGCCTAAAAAAGCTAAATACGGTCGTTCCGTAATTCGTTTTTCTGAAGAATCCCGGGTGGCTTTCGTAAGCATTCTTCGGGGTGTGTTCCAGTACGAAAATGCCTTCTGCAGCAAGCAGGTTATTTTGAAGAACCAGTCGGGGAATATCATCAATGTTTTTCAGGGCATAGGGAGGGCCGGCAAAGATGAAGTCGAAAGGGCCTTCGGCTTCCCGCAGATAGCGGAACACATCCATGCCCCGCAAATTGAACCGGTCTTCCACGCCGAGTCTTGCCATCATTTGGCGAATAAAACCCAGATTGCCGCCGTCTCTTTCCACCAAAGTCAGGGAATCTGCTCCGCGAGAGGCCAGCTCATAGCTAATGCTTCCGGTGCCGGCAAAAAGGTCAAGACTGGAAATTCCGTCCAGAGAGATCAGGTTTTCCAGAATGTTGAATAGGCCTTCCTTAGCGAGGTCCGTGGTTGGACGGGCCGGTGTTTTTGCCGGAGGCTGGAACCTGATGCCACCAAATTCGCCGCTGATTATACGCATAATATAAGTTCTTCCATGTAGGCGATAAGCGCGTCTTCCTTTTTCTGTGAAGACTCCAGAAAAGCACCTTCCCAGACGGTTTCGGCGGGGAAGTAGGTTGTCACCTCGGCCAGATTATAGGGGTGGACTGGGGGAAACGGGTTGGCAAATCCTCGAATCAATGCCGGGATTTGCCCCTGAAAATGCAGGCTCTGGTGCAGATGAAACGCCAGCTCTTCGGGGTTGTCTGCCTCCTTTATATAATGCCCCAAGAGGCGATGATCCTCCCATTGACTCATGTAGAGACGATGGCCCGTATACAGGACTTCAATATGTCCGCCATGAACGGATCGACTGCGGAACAGAGGAGCCGTTAGCGGATGAATGAGTCGCCCGGGAAACAGGCGTTCCAAAAGATCCTGGGTTGTTAGGGGATAACTGTAAAGGAGCTGAAACCGGGACGATCCCGAAGTCCATTCGGCAATGACCTGCTCTTGGTCCAGAAATAGCAGTTCATGAAACCAGTCTTTGGAATGATCTGGCTTATGGAGGCTTCGAGGTACCAGCAGGGATTTTTCAGGGGCGATAAACAGGGATAGCTTTTGCTTTTGCACCTGAAGCAGCGACTCTTGGGCTAAATGGTCTTCAAAGAAATCTGCGGATCCGTCTCTTTGCGGGTTATAGGCAGCGGCATAAGCCAGTAGGTTCCTAGATCGGTCAAAGCTCCCCAGCATATAAGCATCGGGGCTGATGGCCAGAATATGACGATCGATGCGCTGTCGCGTATCTTCTTTTTGCCCCAGGGCCGTAAACCCTTTGATTTTTTCGATGTTCGACGTCCTCATAGATTGCTACAATGATACGATGATTGACCCATTTTCGCATGAGAGAGGGGTCCTGAATCCTTTCCCCTGATCGAAGAATCCCGTCGACATGCGCTTCCATTTAGTTCAGATTAGTTCAGAATACTTCTCGGTCACGATATGTTTTCAAAAGCTTCTGAAGCCTGCAAAGTTACATATTTTGTCCTGGCTTGCGGCCGGGCTTCTGGCTTCAGGGAAGCCAAGGCTTATTTTTCTTCTTCGCGTATCATTGAGTGGAAGGAATTAGTTTTGCTGCGCTTTTGCCTCATGGCAGATCCATCCAAATCAAAACGGTGAAATTCGGATATCAGACCCGCGACATCATACGGCTGGCGGCGCCCATCTCTGTTTCCCTGTTCATTCCGCAAATGAGCTTCCTGGCCAATACCATCTTTTTGGGTCGGCTCGGAGAGCTGGAGTTGGGGGTGCATGGCTTAACGGGAATCTATTATATGATCTTCTCCCTGGTGGGCTATGGCCTCTCAGCTGGCTTGCAGATATTATACTCCAGGCGTGCCGGGGAAGGCGATTTGGAAGGGCTTGGGAAAACGGTTAAAAATGGAGGCGTCCTGGTCGCCGGATTCTCGGCGTTTCTCTGCGCCCTCTGTTTGGGGTTTGCGCCTTGGCTTTTTGGTACCCAAGTGCATGATCTGCAGATCGCTCGAGAAGCGGAACGATATATAGGGGTTCGTGCCTGGGGACTGCCGGTGCTTATGTTTCACCAATGGTT
>CAZYEZ010000117.1:2734-7423 GCA_964646775.1 uncultured Chitinophagaceae bacterium
ATTTTATCGCCCGATGGAAATCTCGTTGGTTGATCGGCTCGGCCAGCGCACAGACTTTACTAAATATTGGGGGAGACTACCTGCTTATTTTTGGTGTGGCCGGATTCCCGCAGCTGGGGCTTCTGGGTGCGGCATATGGGTCTATACTGGGAGAATGTGCCGGGCTATCGGTCCTTGTATACCTGTTTCTGAGGGACCGTGTTAGCCGGAAATACCTGAGTTGGTCCCTGGAAGGCCTCGATGGCCGACTTATGTTAAAAACCCTGAAACTGGCCAGTCCCCTGATCGTTCAATTCTTGTTTAGCATTGGCGGATGGCAGCTGTTTTTTCTTTTTGTCGAACATTTGGGGGGGCGGGAGTTGGCCGCATCTCAGATCCTTCGATCTGTGATCGGGATCCTGGGAATCGGAACCTGGGCTCTGGCGACGACTTGTAACACCCTGGTCAGCAATATTATTGGTCAAGGAAAATCGTCGATGGTTTATGTGCTGATAAGGCGAATGTTGCGTATCAGCTTCACCTACGCCCTGGTGGTTACCTTTCTATTGGGATTATTCTCTGAAACCTTTTTGGGGCTCTTTCGGCCGGATCCGGAACTGGTGGCCTTCATGAAGCCCAGTTTGTGGGTCATTCTCCCTGCGACATGGGTTATGTCCCTTTCTACGATTCTTTTTAATGCCGTCGTGGGGACAGGCAATACCATGGTTAACCTGCTCATTGAGGTAAGCTGTGTGGGTGCTTATCTGGTATATTGCTACTTCATTATCGAACGCTGGACCCTGCCGCTGCCCTGGGCTTGGGGCTCTGAATTTGTATACTGGGGTGTATTGTTTTTCCTTAGCGGCGCCTATCTCCGATCGGGGAGATGGAAGGGCAGGCAGATATAATCCGTCCGGTTATTGCTGTTCGGACTGGATTTCCACTTCCAGTCGAGGGGCGGAGGAGCCGCCCCCTTGGGGGCTGCGTTCCAGGAGGCGAAGCACCATACGCGCTTTGCCGGATAGAAACTCGGTACAGGGCTGTACATGCTGGCAAATGGCCTGAGCCAAGGCCTGGTCGCTTCCGGGCCCGTAGACGGTGACTTCATAGCCGCAGAAACAGAATCGGTCTACCCACTGATAGGGGGAATGCTGCCCGGGTTCCAGGGGGCCAAAATCCCAGGACCCCCCGGATTCATTCTGTACGACAATCCGGTCCAGGACTTGAGTCCCCACATTATAAAGATGAAGTTCCAGACCGTGCTGGAATGAATCCGCCTTACGGGCGACCGTGGTTTTCTGGTGTCCAGCGATTCGGCTTTGGCAGGAGGTCAATAGGCTGGCAAAAAGGATTCCGGCCCATAGAAGGGGAAAGAAAGAGCGAAGGAGTCGTTGCATAATCATTATATCGGGGTTCAGCAAAAAGAAAGGAGCGGAGCACGGATCTCCAGGGCAAATCTAGGACATCGGCATGGATTCTCGCTCCAGTCTCCATGAACAAAGTGTCAAACCCCGGGCGAAGGAAGCAAGAGGACCTTTTTTAACCCCCAGCGGATGGCAAAAGAAGAAGGGGGATGCCCCCATGAAATAAGGGAGCCAAGAAGGACTCCCATCTAGGCTGCGCCCGGCCTGGGGTTGGATTATTTACGGGTGATTGGGCTGGAGATCAGGTGAAAGTCCCAAGGAGGCCGGATCCTTGCCATCGGGGTTTAATGAGGTTTTCCCGTTTCATAGTTTGGCCTTATTTTCGCTGCTCAATTGCCACCATGAAGCACGCATTTATTTTTCCAGGTCAAGGATCTCAGTTCCCCGGTATGGGTAAGGATATTTATGCATCCAGCCCCCAAGGAAAGGAATGGTTCGAGAAGGCCAATGACATTTTAGGGTTCCGAATCTCGGACGTTATGTTTGAGGGTACCGCCGAGGAACTACGACAGACGGAGGTAACCCAACCGGCGATATTCCTCCACTCGGTGGCAAGATGGAAAACCACCGAAGGCTTGACCCCGGATATGGTGGCAGGCCATTCCCTGGGGGAGTTCAGCGCGCTGGTAGCCAATGAAGTACTGAGTTTTGAACAGGGTTTAACCCTTGTTGCTCAGCGGGCTCGAGCCATGCAGAAAGCCTGTGAGCTACAGCCTTCCACCATGGCGGCCGTTTTGGGCTTATCGGATGAACAGGTCGAGGCCGTCCTCGATGATATGGAAGGCGGAGTGGTTGCTGCCAATTATAACTGTCCGGGCCAGCTCGTTATCAGCGGGAGTCAGCAAGGGGTTGAAGAGGCTTGCATTCGGCTCAAGGAAGCGGGAGCGCGTCGCGCGCTGATTCTTCCGGTTGGGGGAGCCTTCCATTCCCCCTTTATGGCTCCAGCGGCCGAAGAGCTGCGCAAAGCCATTTTGGAGACTCAATTTGGAACGCCGATTTGCCCCATTTACCAGAACGTCGACGCGCGGGCTCATACCGATCCGGATCAGATTAGGCAAAACTTGATTGATCAGCTGACCGCGCCGGTGCGCTGGACTCAGACCATTGAACGTATGGTGGCGGCGGGTGCCCGCCAGTTTACGGAGGTGGGACCCGGTCAGGTTCTTCAGGGACTGGTGAAAAAAATAGCCCAAGATGCGGTGGTCACCGAAGGCTTGGGCTAAAATAGGGCGCTGATTTTCTACCGAAGGTCGATGACTTCCACCCCGGGATGGTCCTTTTCCTGAAACTGGAATTGACTGGACCGGGTTTTTACATTGGGTTTATAAGAAGACATCGTATAGGCGAAACTCCCTCCTCCTTGATCAAAAAACTGCCCGCTGACCAGTCTGCCCTGTTTTTTGTCGACGGCCAGCTGAATGCGGGTGAAAGGAGCGGTGGCCGATTGGGAGTGGAGTTCAACGATATCACAGACCGTACCTTCCACGGTCTTGGTTCCACGATAGGAGGCCTCGTAATCTTTATCCCAGAATCCACTGAATATCTGGGCTGGGCTGAAGCTCCCTTGATCTGGATCAAAAGGACTTATTTGCACCTCGTTCATTTCCTTAAGATAAACCCAAAGGGTTTTGTTGTCGCTAATAATTAATTGGTTGCCTAAATCGACCCGATATTTGTCGCCCGCCAAAAGCAGGCTTCCTTTCTTTTCCTCCATGAGTTTCCCCTGGGGGTTGCGAAGGATAAGGTTGAACTGAGCCTCCAGACTTTGAAGTCCCTTGAGCTCTTTTTGCAGTTTCTCAAGAATTTGTTCTGCTTGCTGATCCTGCCCAAATCCCGTAAAAGGGAATGCCATCATCAGGATAAGAAAACGGAGAAAAGTATCGGGTCGGCAAAAAAGGAGAAAGCTTGGGAATGATTTCATGGTGTTTATTGAATTGACAAAATGGATGATATAAACCGGTTTGTTTGCCGGATGTTGCTAGCTTTTTTTAGTGGATTGCAAAAACTGATCCAGTTCTGCTTCGGTTGAGATATAGACTTCTCTGGGTTTTGATCCATTGGAGGGTCCAACAATACCGGCGGCCTCCAGTTGATCCATGATTCTCCCAGCTCGGGCATAACCCACCCCAAACCTTCGCTGAATGGAAGAAGTCGCGGCGCTCTGATCCAAGACGACCGACCGGGCACAACTCAAAAAAAGCTCATCGCGGTCCTGGGCGGGAAGGCCGGCTTCAGCGCCGGGTTCTGAAGTTTGGGGTTCCGGCAGCTCGAAGGCGGTGGGGTAGCCTCGCTGCTTTCCAATAAAGGAAACCAGCTTTTCCACTTCCGGCGTATCGACAAAGGCGCATTGCAAGCGCAGTAATTCACCGCCATGGGAGACCAGCATATCGCCCCGTCCGATCAATTGCTCCGCGCCGCCCGCATCCAGTATGGTTCTTGAGTCCACCTTGGCCGAAACCTTAAATGCAATCCGTGCCGGGAAGTTGGCCTTAATCGTGCCCGTGATCACGTTCACCGAGGGTCTCTGGGTGGCGATAATAAGATGGATGCCGACCGCACGGGCCAATTGAGCCAATCGGGCAATGGGCATTTCCACTTCCTTGCCTGCGGTCATGATCAAGTCGGCGAACTCATCAATGACGAGGACGATAAAGGGAAGGTATTGATGTCCTTTTTCGGGATTCAGGGAACGACGGATAAACTTTTCATTGTACTCCCGAATATTCCGGGTTCCTGCCATTTTAAGCAGTTCGTATCGATGGTCCATTTCAATGCATAGGGCACTGAGGGTGTGAATGACTTTTTTCGTGTCGGTAATAATGGCTTCCTCCTCATCGGGGAGCTTGGCTAGATAATGTTTTTCAATCGCCCGGTATACGGAGAGCTCCACCTTTTTGGGATCGACGAGGACAAACTTGAGCTGGGAAGGGTGCTTCTTATAGAGGAGCGAGACCAGGATGGCATTAATGCCCACCGATTTTCCCTGTCCCGTGGCGCCGGCGACCAGCAGGTGTGGCATGGTTGCCAAGTCCACGATATAATTTTCATTGTCGATTTTCTTGCCCAGGGCGATGGGTAGACTCATCGAGGAATTGGCAAACTTGGCGCTGGAAAGCAGGGCTTTCATTGAAACGATCTGCTTTTGCGCATTGGGTACTTCGATCCCGATGGTTCCCTTGCCGGGGATCGGGGCAATGATGCGAATGCCCAAGGCGGCCAAGTTAAGGGCAATATCATCTTCAAGATTTCGGATTTTGGAGATGCGAACCCCTTCGGCGGGAACGAT
>CAZYEZ010000118.1:0-7324 GCA_964646775.1 uncultured Chitinophagaceae bacterium
AAACAGGTCCAAAGCTTCATCTGCAGACCGGCCCAGATTATGACTAAATTGTACGATTTGCTCGTTCAGCTCTGGATAGTCCTTACAATAGATGAGGTGTCGGACCTGCTTGAAAAGCAATAGCTTTTCATTGATCTTCTGACGATTGTTCATGAACCCCTCGCTATGGGCCTCTGAAATGTTAGTAAAGATTCCTACGGATGGACTCAGAATTTTTTCCAGCAAATCCATCTCTCCCGTCTGGGAAATCCCCGCTTCAAATATTGCCATCTCGTGGTGGGACGCTAACATCCAGGCGGAAAGGGGCACCCCAATTTGCGAGTTATAACTTTTCGGGTTTCGGAAAACCGAAAAATGAGACCCTAAAAGTTGGAAAAGCCATTCTTTGACCACGGTCTTTCCGTTACTTCCAGTCACGGCCACTACGGGAATCTCAAACTTTTTACGCCAGGCCGTAGCCAGCTTTTGCAAGCTCGATAAGGTGTCTTCGCATACCCAAACATTTGCATCCGGACAATCTTGAGGGTTTGGCGGCCGAGATAAAAGAAAGTTTCTCACGCCTTTTGCATAGGCGTCGGCCACAAAATCCATCCCATCCCGACGCGGGGAGCGCAGGGCAACAAAGAGCGTTCCCTCCCCCTGGCGGATACGTCGACTATCGATCTCAATATGAACAATGGGAGATGCATCCCTCTGTTGCCATAGAGAGGCGCCCATGGCCTCCGCCATAGCGGCTAGACTGGGCCGCTCCGATTTAGCCGATCCACTTCCCTGATTCGTCGATTGATTCTCCATGTTGAATTCCCAAATAGTTCCGCGCCCCTTTTAACCGGTTACCACCGGGGATGGGTCACCGTGTCCGGGCTATAGCCCGGTTGCTCCCGGGCATCGGTTTCCCCGGACTCCTCCACGAACTCATAGGCTTTGCGAAATACCTTCCCAAAACTATAATGCTGAATGATGACCGTATCCATGGAGGGGCGCAATACACCATAAAAGCGATCTGCATCATAGCCGTCTTTGACATGCTCGTCATAATATTCCAGGTTCTTACTCCGCTGGTCCAAAGGCATCCAATAGACATCTAAGGCATGTGCCTGGCCATCCCGGTCCACCAACTCCACGGTGCCATACCTCGGGAGGGAGGCGATGATTGAGTCCATTTTAGGCAATCCGACCAGAAAGCCTTCATGATTGAGCGCTTCAAAAAAGCCGACAAAATCCTGGACTCTTTGCTCTCGAACGCCCAGGGCCAGCAGGGCCTCATGGGCTTTCAGTTCCCATTGCCCAGAAGCGGTACGCACGACTTCAAAGTTATTGAGCGGATGATCTTCGTAATCGATGGATATCGATTGAATTTCCTCGGGCTTATAGCGAAATACAGGTCGATCCCTCCAGTCGGTAAGTTGGGTCGAGTAGCGGGGTTTAAGATAACCGACAACACCCATAATCCCGACTACAAAGGGGCGATCGGCACCCTCTAAAATCATATAACTCCCGTCCGAGCTCCCAGACTGTCCGCCTACGTAAAAGGTTTTGATCTTGCGTCCCGAATGTCGGTATACCTCTACCTTGATGCCATCGGCGGCCAAGGACCGAATGACGCGATTATGCGAGGCCTGGGGAACCGGATACCGCGCCGTCTGCTTAATCAGGGTGGTGAGCAGCATTTCCACATTATAGGGGATCGGCCGGTAGGCTCCATTGAGCAGCCAAGCCCCCCCCTCTTCCCTTTCCAGCAAGATCTGATTGCCCTGCTTGTCGGCAAGGAAAATCTTTCCCACATCGGCGCTATCGCGGATCGTGAATGCGGTCTCACTGTCGCCCGTATAAGGGGTATCCAGCACCAGAAAGTAAACCGCGGCGCCTACACAAATCAACAGCAACAGGTATAAAAATGTCTTATTCATAATCTCCTCTCCTAAGCATTCGTTGAGCTTTGGCCCGAATGTCCATATTTTCGCTGACGGAAGAACAAATAAACCGATGCAAAGATCAGCACCATCGCGATCGGAACCCCTAAATTAATCCACTGCCACTTCGTCTTTTCGGCCTTCACTCGGGCGCCATCGAGGAGGCGAAGCCGGTTCTCTTTGGAGCGGGCGACGAGCAAACCACTTTTATCCGTCAGATATTCGATACAATTCAGCACGAAAGCTTTGTTGGCAAACCATTCCCGGGTATAGTCCCAGTAACCCATTTCCATCACGCCCTTGGTGCTGCTAAAGTCGTTGAGCAACATGTCGGCATCCGCAATCAGGATCATACTGGTGGCCGAATCCGCTCCCTTTATAAAGGGCATTTCCAAGGAGTCTCGGAGGGTACGAAGAAAATCAGGGCTAAGCCGGTTCATGAATACCGACTGGAAGCGGCCTTCCAAGAGCACAGCCACGGGGTTATCTGGCTGTCGAAACAGGTCTTCTCGAACCGGGTATTTTAGCATGCTCAGGCTAACTCTCGCTGGAGCCGGAGATAGTCGGGAATATTTGGACGACTGCAAAAGAACGGTTTTTTCAATCCCAGGGGCCTTGACCGTATCAATCGGTGACATAAACATACCCGTTACCGCCCCCATATTCTTTACAATCGGGTGATCCCCTCGCGGTGTAATGACGGGAAAGTACAGCCAATTGCGTAGCTGAATGTCCGGACGGTTCCCAATCATCCCCACAGTCACCGGAATAGGGAGACACTGCATATCCTCAATCAAGGCCGCATTGATCCGCGCCCCATATCGAAAAAGTTGATCGTCGAGGTTCAAATCCCGCGGCATGGCAATAAACTGGGGAGAATGGACGAGGCTATCCATATTGGCCTGCAGGGCGTCCAAGGCCCAGAGGACCTTGCCACCCTTCATAATGTATTGGTCGATTTTGAACTTGTCCTTTTCATCGAAAGGTAAAGTCGGACCATTAATGATAATGGCTTTATAAAATCGGGGGATGTACAGGTTTCCCGGTAAATCGAAGGTATCCACTTTATACTGGGACTCCAGTGTGGTGAGGAGATCATGGGTATGAGGACCTAAGGCTTCCCCCTGGCCCACAATGTAGGCAATCTCCGGCGCTGTGGGCAACTGGAGGTTACGGATCGCCCGGGCCAGCTTGTACTCGAGCAGAGATTCGGCATAATGGAGTTGTTCCAATGAGCTCAGGCCAGGTTTATTCTCTAAAAGGCGGACGGGACGCTCCTTGCCCTGATACCGGACCAAAGCGTGAGGGAAAATCCACTTTTCCGAATACCCCTGCTCCTCTCCCTGAACCTGCAGGTTAACCGGATGAATGCCCTTTTCTTCCAGGTATTCCAGCATCCGGGCCTTTTCCTCTTCGTTTTTATCCTTAAACGGGTCGATAAATCGAAATTCGATCTGCGGCCCCGCAATGGATCTAAACATCTCTAGGCATTCCCGGGTGGCTTCCGCGAGGCGCTGAAAACCGGCCGGAAATTCTCCTTTTAAATAGACTTCTACGACCACCACATCCTCCAGATTCCGGAGCAGTTCCCGCGTAGGTTCCGTAATGGAAAACCGCTTTTCCCTCGTCAGGTCAATTCCGGCGTGAAAACGGGTGGCCAGCACATTAATACCCAACAAAATGGCCAGCCCTATCACCATCCTTGCTTGGATGGCTCCTCGGTTTCGCTTCGGGGATTTCTGTTTATTGGATGCCATGGGTTCGAATAATATTAGCGCGTTGACTTATCCCGGAGCCGACTTTCAAGACTATAGCGAGTCAGGGACACAAACAGAATGATCAGAGAAATAAAATATATGATATCGCGGCTGTCGATATAGCCGCGACTCATCGACTGATAATGGTAGGACATGCCAAACATGCCCAGGTAGTACTCCACCGCGCCTGCAAAACTTGGAATCGAAGCCAGGGCTGCCACCCCTCCATACAACAGATAGCAACCAAACAAAGAAAGCAGAAAGCCCACAATCTGATTCTGGGTTAAAGAAGAGCAGAACGTCCCGATGGCGGTAAAGCCGCCAATCAGGGCGATAAGGCCCAGGTAAGATCCGATAATGGCGCCATAATCCAAATCACCTTCGATCAAAGAAAGTGAATAAAGGCTCAGCATATAAACGCCGGTGGGTATCAGGGCCAAAACCGAAAGGGTAAAAGAAGCCAGAAACTTCCCCCAAATTATATCCATGACCGACAAGGGCTTGGTGGATAACCATTCCATCGTTCCACTGCGGAACTCTTCGGGAAAAGACCGCATGGTTATCGCCGGAATAAGCAGGAGCAGAAACCAGGGAGCCAGCTGAAAGAACGGAGCCATCGAGGCAAATCCATAATTGAGGATGCTGGAGTCTGGAATCACCCAGATAAACAAACCAGTAGCCACAAGAAAGATCAGCAAGGTCAGGTAGCCTACGATCGAACTAAAAAATGAGTGGATCTCCCTGATGTATATACTTCGCATAAATTCGGGAATAAGCGGGCTTTTGTCGGTGGGCAAATATAGCAAAACCACCCGGCATTCAGGGACTTGCGTCTACGAAATCGGAAGATTATCGATCGGCGGCTGCACCCTTCCCCACGGGACGAAAGCGACCTCGCTCCCAGTGCCCAACAATTCCTATTTTTGCCGTTCTGGCCAGACAACGAAAATACTATTACAATACCGAGACCCATCGCTTTGAACGGGTCAAACTGGGGTGGAAGCACTGGCTATGGCGAAGCCTAGGTCTGCTGAGCGCCGTCATCGTTTCGGCCGCCATCATCGTGGCCATTGCCTTCGAGTTCCTAGGATCTCCCCGAGAACTGGTCATGAGGGCAGAGCTGGATCAACTTAAGGAAACCTACGCCTACGTGCAGGTTCATTTGGCAGAACAACACCGCAGATTGCGCATTCTAGAAGAAAGAGATAACGAAATCTATAGAACCATATTCGAATCCGCCCCGATTCCCGACAGCCTGCGCAATGGGACAGGCCAGGCCCTGGATTGGGAGCAATCCTTTGCCCTTAAAGATACCCGCCAGCTCGTCGCCGAAATCCATCAAAAAATGGAAGAGCTTGAGCACAGGATTGGGGTTCAGGAACAGTCCCTGGATACCCTGAACCAACTGGTCCAATCCAAGGAAGACATGCTTATGGCCATACCGGCCATTCAACCCGTCGCCAACCGGAACCTAAAGGGTTTGGTTTCTGGATTCGGATACCGCATCGATCCCATTTACAAAACCCCGAAAATGCATACAGGTTTAGACTTTGCAGCCCCCGTGGGGACACCGGTATACGCAACCGGAAACGGGCGGGTCATAGAGGCGGGGATGGATCATGGGGGCTATGGAAATCACGTCATTATTGATCATGGCTATGGGTACCAAACCTTGATGGCTCATTTGGTAAAAATCAAAGTCCGAAAGCATCAGCAAGTCCAGAGAGGCGAAGTCATAGGATGGGTGGGCAATACCGGCAAAAGCACGGGACCCCACTGCCATTATGAGGTCATTCGTCACGGCGAAAAACTGAATCCCGTCCATTATTTTTTTCAGGATTTAACTCCTCAAGAGTATGAGAAAATCCTTCAACTGGCGGCGGCCAACAATCAGTCTTTCGACTGATCGGAGTCTTGCTAGGACCCGACGGCACTCCCATGCCCCGGCTTCCCATTTCTCAGGTTTTATAAATATCAGGTTATGAGCCCGGGAAGCATAAGGCCATAAAATATACAAAATTCCTCATGGGATTTTTTTTTCCTTTACGCAGTATCTGTAACTTCGGAAAGGAAAAAAACCGTTTGATTGTGGAAGTACTAGTGGAAAACATCAACCATCCGGAAAGCAGGAGCAAGCTTTTTCTAGGCGGTGATAAAGAAAAACACATTGGCTGGGTGGACGTATACAATGGCGTCCATGTGATTGAATATATTGTCGAACGATCTGAAATCGATCCCAGAGGGGACTTGATCATCTTACCCATAGGCAATTGCCTAAAAGAGGAGTGTTTTGGCGCCTTCGACCGCACTCGACATAAGTTACCCTACTAATACCATCAAATCATCCATCATTGCCGAGTCGAGACATAACCCTCTTTTCCCGGCTTATTCTCCGTACGATAGCTGAATGGATTTCCATCCGTAAGTCTTGCCTATGCCGGTCACTGCTTTTTTGCGGTGGATTCAGGTAGCCGTTTCGGTCAGTGTTTCCTTTCTCGGCGAAGTCCCGCTTCGTTGCTTTAGCTCCGCAGAAGGAGCCACGACCAGCGTTTCTTCTTTATGAAGCGTGTCCGTATCTCTCGCCGCATTCTTATTGCGGTGAATCACGCCGATTTTTTCTAAAAGCAAGATTACTGGATAAACCGGATCAATCTCATGCCAGCGGTATCCAAAATTTACCCTAGATGCAAACTTGTGGTGATTATTATGATAGGCCTCACCGAGCATGAGAAGATCGATATGGAAGAGGTTCTCAGAAGTATTTTTCATTCTGAAATTCCGATATCCGTACCGATGTGCATACCAATTAATCACGGCGCCGTGAATCGGACTCATAAACACATGAATGGGAACGAGTAAATAAAGCCAGGGAGTCGGCGCATACGTATAGTAAAACCCGAAATAAACCAATACCCAGAACACGCGGGAAGCCCATGAGTGACCAATTCGGTCCATCCGTTTCCAATCCGGAACATTCTTTTTGAAACGGTCTTCAACAGGATAGCTTCCATCATAAATACCCGCATAAATCCGCCAGGTTTTTATCATCATATCCCATACCCCTTTGGAATAGGAAGGGGAATGGGGATCCTTCTCCGTGTCGGTATATGCATGATGCACCCGATGCATGATTCCATAAGCCCTGGGGCTCAAATAGGACGATCCCTGCGCAATATAAGTAAGCACGTAGAACACCCGCTCCCAACCCTTACTCATCTTAAAAGCTGCATGGGCTGCATATCGATGCTGAAAGAAGGTCTGAAAAAACAGGGAAAAATAATGGTGTCCCAAAAAAAATAAAACGATGGCCATATGGAGCAATTATCCTCAAAGAGATTCCTAAGAAAAAAGTATGCCTGAGGTAGAAAACAAATTTCTGCAAAGATATAGAATGTCCCCCAAACCATCGTCCCGCCTCAAATGGCGTCAAGCCAGCTCTTCGTAGACCTGCATGAGCTGCCGGGTGCAAGCTTCAAGGCTGAATTTCTGCGCTTGCAGCCAGCCTTTTTCCGTCATGGCCTCCCTGGTTTCTGGATGATCCATCAAGGTTTCGATGGCAGATTGCAAGGCGGCCGGATCGGCGGGATCCACATAAAGGGCCGCCTCGCCCCCCGTCTCCGGAAGGCAGGATCGGTCTGAAGTAATCACCGGAGT
>CAZYEZ010000119.1:0-1402 GCA_964646775.1 uncultured Chitinophagaceae bacterium
CGCTACCACCTCAAAGTAGTGCGTCTACCAGTTTCGCCACCGCCGCAGGAATGCAAAAGTATATCCAAATTCTAATAAAAAAAAACGCCTAGCGCTTTAAAACAATCCGGAACAAGGTGCCCGTTTCCCCATCTGATTGCCGAACCTGGATACTCCCGTGATGAAATTCCCGAATAATTCGTCTGGATAAGGAAAGACCGAGTCCCCATCCCCGGGTTTTTGTTGTAAACCCTGGGGTGAAAACCTTCCTCAGTAATCGCTTGGGTATTCCTTTTCCATTATCCCATACATCCACAAAGAGTTCTTTACCCCGGTCCTCGAGAACGACCTTGATTTTGCCTTCCCCTTCGAGGGCATCCAGGCTATTGCGTATCAAGTTTTCCATAACCCAGTCGAACAAGGGGCCGCTTAAGGGAAGGATTGCCGAAGAGGGTCCGTGGTACTGGATATCAACCCGCTGCGGCGCCCGCTTCTGCATATACTGAACCATCGCCTGGAGGCGGTGGGCAAGATTTTCTTCTTTGAGCCGGGGTATGCTTCCAATTTTTCCAAATCGGTCGGCAACCAGCTTTAAGCGCTCTAAGTCTTTGGACATCTCTTGGACGGTGGAAGGCTCCAGCCCCTGTTCCCTAGCAAGCTCCACCCAGGCCTCCAGGGAGCTCAAAGGGGTGCCAAGCTGGTGCGCCGTTTCCTTAGAAAGGCCGATCCAGACCTGGTTCTGCAAGGATCGATGTGCCGAAGTTAAAGCAATCAGCACCACAACCAGGAATAGCAAAATGGTAACCCACTGAAAATAAGGGTAATAGCGAAGCTGTTTGAGGAGCGTAGATTCCCCAAAATATACATAGTTTACGCCTACGCCATAATCAAAGGCAATGGGATCGGACTGGGCTTTCATTTCTGCCAGCACTTTGGGAAGATAATCCGGATCTCGACGAACTTTAGCGGTATCGAGATTCTTATAATCTACAATCATCCCCTCGTCATCCACCAAAATCAATGGAATGGAAGTATTTTCCTCGACGATCGAAGAAGCATAGCGTATTGCGAGCGGGTCGGTGCTAAGGGACTGCGTTTTCAAACCTTCCACCAATTGAATCACATTTCGTCGCTCCGTTTCCGCCAAACCGGTCGCTAAACGATTCGTATAATATAAGGAAGCCACGACAATGATAAGTGCAGCAAAGACCAAAAAAGTCTTCCAATTCAAATACCCTCCCATGATCAAACCGACTAAGTCGTAAAAATATTATGATTTTGAGGGAATAACTATTATTTTTGGCGGGTAAATTCTTATCCAAGATGCATACACAACAAACCCCTCCCACGGAAGAACTGATGGACAATTTTGCGGATATCGAATACAGCAAACCGTCCAAAGCTCGTTTTCTTTTTCAACTGT
>CAZYEZ010000119.1:1412-7309 GCA_964646775.1 uncultured Chitinophagaceae bacterium
TTTTCATGATTGCCGTATTCTATGGGCTGTATACGCACAAATACGAAAGCAACGCCGGCATTAAAGTACAACCCAGCTCTCAATATCAGCCTCAGTATAACTGAGTAATAACCAGCGGACCATGGTCAGTGAGCAGGACACCGCTGTGGTGATTTTATCCTATAACGGGAAGAAATGGCATGAACTGTTTCTTCCCCTTATTTTATCCGAAAGTCGCGGGCAATACGATGTATTCCTCGTTGACAATGCGTCGACCGATGATACCGCTGCCTATGTCCGCGAACAGTTCCCCGAAGTAAAAATCCTCCATATCCCGGAAAATCATGGATTTTCCTATGGATATGCCAAAGCCCTAGAAACCATAAAGGCGAAATACTATGTATTGCTAAGCGCCGATTTTGAGGTCAGTCCAAATTGGTTCCCACCCCTGCATGCTGCCATGGAATCCAAGAGAGATCTGGCAGCCTGCCAACCTAAAATCAAATACTGGAGAGACAAGGAATACTTCGAATATGCGGGGGCAGGCGGCGGATTTATAGATCGGTTCGGTTATTTATTTTGTCGCGGTCGCATTTTCCACGTTTTGGAAAAGGATCAGGGTCAGTATAACGACGAAATTGAAGTGTTTTGGGCGTCCGGGGGCTGCTTTATGGTCCGGGCCGAAGCCTACCATCAAGTGGGCGGTCTGGACCCGGATCTATATGCCCATATGGAGGAGATCGACTTGTGCTGGCGCCTAAATAATGCCGGCTATCGTATCGGTTTTATTGGACCGTCGACCGTATACCATGTGGGCGGGAGCGTTATCAGCTATGGCAGTCCCGAAAAACTATATTACAATTTTCGAAACAACCTCATTCTACTGCTTAAAAACCTTCCCACCCATCGACTCCTTTGGCTGTTCCCCTTCCGCCTAATTCTCGACGGGATTGCGGGGATTCGATTCATCCTTACAGGGCAATTCCGGGAGGCGGCCACCATCGTAAAAGCCCATTTTCATGTCTACGCGCACTTTCGACTTTGGATGAAAAAGCGACAAGCTGCCCAAAAATTGTCCCAGCATCCGAACAAGGCGGGGCAGTACCCCGGCAGCATCGTTTGGGATTTTTTTATACGCCGCCGAAGAACATTTTCCGATCTAAATTGGCCGGTCAAAAACCTGTAGGATACAAGATACGGTCTCAGGTCCGAACCGCTCACCGACGCCCACGGGCGTTTTACCGCCCCAGCAACTTCCATCACCTAATACTGCGAGGACCTAAGCTTCTCCTTTGTAGCTTTGAAAAAAAGAAGCCATGAAATCCCCAATGAGTTCTTTAGATCCGATGCCCAATAGCCGACGCCCCCGGTATCCGGCAGATCGCGGCAGAAAAACCTGGGGTTTGGTAATTCTGGGAATCGGTCTTTTCCTGCTTCTAAGAGAATTCAGGTTGTTTGACCTGAACTGGCGGAATATCTGGCCTTATCTACTCATCCTCATCGGACTGGCCATCGGCATCCGAAACCGCTTTCATCAACATGCATGGTGGATCCTCTGCTTCATTGGAATCGTCCACTTGATTCCCGCTTTCGAGATCTGGGGTATCTCCTCCGCTTCTTTGGCCGTACCCCTTGCCTTTATTATCGGAGGCCTTTTAATTCTTTTTCGATCGCAAAGGCAAACGCGCTGCGGGAACTCCTTCAAAATCGTTACTCATGATAATCAAAAGATAAACATTGACGTTAATTTCGGGGGGCGCAAAGAGATCATCACCTCCAAGGATTTTAGAGGCGGACGTATCAATACGGCATTCGGAGGCGTAGAACTTAATTTGCTGCAGGCAGACAGCCCCCAGCAGCCGATGGTTCTGGAAACCCGAACCGCTTTTGGCGGCCTGGAATTGATCATCCCCGCCCACTGGGAGTTACGCAACGAAGTTGAAACGACGGTGGGGAGTGTCGAAGATCAACGGAGCTATCGCAATACCCATGCTGGAGAACCCCTAAAAACCCTGATTCTAAAAGGCACCGTACACTTTGGGAGCATCGAAGTCAAATCCTACTAAAGCCCTCGGTCGATCTTAAATGGAAGCTTATGAACACCTACGCGGCACTCATTATTTACAAAATCAGAACTTTACCGCAAGAGATAGAGCAATATGATGAGCAATGGCGGCTGATCTATGCCGCAGATGAGCGCGAAGCCATGACCAAAGCTCAGCGGGTGGCCCAGGATGGGGAGGAGCAGTTTCTTGACCGACACGGGAGGCTCGTGGCCTGGGAGCTCATCGGAATCAAGGATTTGCAGCGTTTTGAAATCAAAGATGGCAGTCTGCTTTGTTCGGCCGTAAAAGAGGTCATGCCCATCACGGGGCCAATGTGGGAGCCCCTCGAACCCTGAATTTCGCATTTTGGTCATTAATCGCCACATACGGATCCTCTTCCTGATACTCGGCTCCACCGTATTCCTTTTTCAGGTCTTTGTTCTGTATGCCCATACCGGCCTGGGCGTCCGGGAAGCCATCCTGGATTCCTCCCTGACCACTTTTGTTTTAGGTCTATTGATCTGGTCCATGTTGCTGGCACTTCATGCCTACCCTACCCGGGCAGGGTTTATCATTTATGCACTGATCCTTTCCACAGCCTTCGCCGCCCTGGCAACGTATTTGGACTGGATTGCGCTAAGGGGCTTGCTAGGGGGACACAGCGGACCGGAGTACCTGACCTGGCTGTCTCAGACAATTCCTTACCGGTTTTTTATTTGCTGGCTTATATTTGGCTGGATCGCTACCCATGTTACTTTCAAGAAACGATTGACGGAATTTGAAAGCCAGTTCAAAAAACAAAGCAGTGCAGCCCTACAGCTCAAGGAGGCCGAACTATTCAAGCTTCGCCAGAAATTTCACCCGCACTTCCTCTATAACAGTCTTAACTCCATTTCAGCCCTCACACAAATTGATCCCAATAAGGCTCAAGCCATGATTGGAAGTCTTTCCGCTTTTCTGCGATCTTCGGTCCAAAGAGAAGGTAAAGAAGACGTTCCCCTAGAGGAGGAACTTCGGTATATGAAATCCTATCTCGCCATCGAGGCCATCCGTTTTGGCGATCGCCTGCAAGTCCATTTTGTTGATGAAACCGATGGGCTGGGATTTCTTCCCCCATTCCTCTTGCAGCCCGTCTTGGAAAATGCCATTAAATTTGGTGTTTATGGGCACCGAGGTCCGATTACTATTTCGGTTCGTATTCGCAAGGCAGAGGATATGCTCCATATTTCTATATCCAACCCCTTCGATGAAGACCTGCCGCCCCTTAAAGGGACGGGGTTCGGGCTAGAAGGGATTCGCAGGCGCCTTTATTTGCTCCATGGACGCACCGACCTGCTGGAAACCGAAAAAAAAGACGGCCAATTTATTACCCACCTCAAAATACCTCAAACGCATGTATAAGGCCTTGATCGTAGACGACGAACCCTTGGGCCGCCAACTGATTCGGCGCTACCTGCAAGCCTATGAGCAGGTGGAAGTCGTCGCCGAAGCCGCCGATGGATTCGAAGGGCTTAAAAGACTGGGGGAAGAAAAGCCCGATATCCTCTTCCTGGATATTCAAATGCCCAAGGTCAATGGCTTCGAACTCCTAGAGCTCCTTGACGATCCCCCCTATGTTATCTTTACAACCGCCTTCGATCAGTATGCACTTCAGGCCTTCGAAGCCCAAGCGGTAGACTATCTGCTAAAACCCATTGAAAAAGATCGGCTCGATCAAGCCATGCAAAAATGTTTTCAGCTGCTTTCGGCAGGAGCGCAAAGGCAATCCCCGCCTCCCGCCCTAGCTCCAGATGTATATGAAGGCTACCAAAATCGGATTGTCGTCAAAGAGAATGGATTGATCCGTATTATTGCCGCCTCCGAGATCAAGTATATCGAAGCCTGCGACGACTATGTGAGCATCCATACCGATTCAGGAGGTCGCCATCTTAAAAAGTCCACGCTCACGCGCATGGAGCATAGCCTGGATCCCCAGGCATTTCTGCGCGTTCACCGATCCTACCTGGTTGCCGTTTCGCAAATCACCCGCATCGAGTCCTTTGACCGGGAAAGCCATCTGGCCCTCCTTCGCAGTGGAGACCGCATTCCCGTTTCTAAATCGGGACTCTCCCGACTTAAGCAGAATCTGGGCTGGTAGCTTTAATTTTCCTCGTTCTTCCCCGCATCGGGCATACGTTCCAGGATATACCGAATGCATAGGTATCCCCCGATGCTTCCAAAAAAAAGTAGGAGCATTTTTCGCGGATCGGCAGGAATCTGGGCTGCCGCCGCTGGATTTTCGGTAAGCTCCTCTATATGAGGCAGCATAAGCCCAATTAAAAACAGGGTGTAGCCTGCAAACATTGCAAAAAGCGTTACCAGCGCCCAGATTACATGTTTTTGCCCCTTTCTCTGTGCAAGGCGGCTGTTCATATAGGTCAGTATAAAAACGGAGATAAAGGTGATAAAATCCATGTACCTGGTTTCGAACCCCGGATCGGAGGCGAGTTAGCTATGTTGTTCCATGAACTCCTGAACAGATGCCTCTAAATGCAACAGCTGCTCCTCGCGGAGACCATGATGGCAGGCGAGCAATATACCGCCGCGCATCACCTGGTCTGCCTGGGGGTACCCTTCAGGACAGGCCCGATGCGGTAAATCCCTAAATCCGGGCTGGCGTAAGATATTGCCCGTAAAAATCGTCCGCGTCTGAATATTCCTCTTTTCCAGGAATATTTGAAGATCGCGACGCTCAAAAGGCGCCTCTGGCCGAACAGTCAGGGCCATCGCTAACCAACCGGTCCTGGAATCGGGAAGTTGGCGAGGTAAAATAAAATGGGAAGACCATTGGGAGAAAAACTTCGACAGCCGCTGAAAATGGCGAGTTCTTAAATCGATGTTCTCCGCGAGCTTATCGAGCTGAACCAGGCCAAAAGCAGCTCCTAGTTCAGAGGGTTCCCAATTATATCCCGGTTCTTCAAACACAAATTTCGCGTCATAGCTAATCCCGTCTACTTCTACGTGAAACCGGTTTTCGATCTTTTCGCTATCGACATAGAGCGAAGAGCTTCTTCCCCAGCTCCTCAAAAGCCGAGCCCTATGATAATAAGCCTCGTCATTCACGCATAACATGCCCCCATTGCCTGCGCAATTGATAATATGGGATCCATAAAAACTGGTGGTGCTCATGTCGGTAAACCGTCCTGAAGACTTTCCCCCTATCTCCGCCCCGATGGTATCGGCCGAGTCCTCCAAAACAAAAAGCCCATGACGGTCGGCAATTTCCCTCAGTTGGGCCCAGTCGGGAAGGTTTCCAATCAGATTCGGAATGAACATGGCCTTGGTTTTGGGACCGATCATGGCTTCGACTTTGGTAGCATCGATATTATAGGTCCCTTCTTCCACATCGACATATACGGGGATCCAGCCCTTTTTGTATAAGGGAGAAACCGTGGTCGAAAAAGTCAAAACCGGCGTAATAATTTCCGTGCCGGGCTCATAGTTTAACAGCTCCGTGGCCAGATACAAGGCGGAAGATCCGCTGTTCACCATAATGCCATGCTGTTTGGCATAAAGGGCGGCCACCCTTTCCTCCATGGCCCGGACCTTTTTGCCCATTTGTGTGGAGGTCCGCAATACTTCCACAACGGCTTCGATCTCCGCTTCACCATGCACAGACTTCCCATAGGGGACATGAATAAAAGCCGTTTGTTCCATATTTTCTAATCTAGGTTGCATTAAAATTGAGTTCGATAATTCGTATGCGAATGTATGATTTTGCGCCCAGATTTACTAGTTAAAATAAACCGATAAATAGGCCAACCCCAGGGGGTTCAAGGATTTAACCCACATTGCGCATTAATTTAAGGGGAGCCCCTATTTTCGAGACTTCCA
>CAZYEZ010000120.1:0-7188 GCA_964646775.1 uncultured Chitinophagaceae bacterium
GGCGGACCCCATTGCCTATGGGCAGCCACCTAGATCGTCCAAGAAAATCATCAAAGCGCTGAAATCGGATATCGAGTATCTAGCCTCTGAAGAACTGGGCGGTCGCCTGGTGGGAACTCCTCAAGAGAAGGCCGCCGCGGACTACTTGGAAAAACGGATGAAGGAATCGGGATTGGCGCCATTTCAAGGAGCCTATCAGCATAGTTTTTCATTTGTCGCGGGTAAATCCGTAGACCCAGGAACCCTGCTCTATATAGACGGAAATATTCTTCAGTTCGAGCGGGATTATACGCCGCTTTCTTTTTCCGCTTCTCGATCTGCCGAGTCGCACGGACTTATGGCTGAAGTCTATGAATCAGGTCAAGTCTGGCTGATGCCTGCCTATGGAGACGAATCAGAGGCCAAGGATGCCCATTTCGATTGGGAGAAATCGCTTTTTGACCGCACCCGGGAGGCCAAAGATAAAGGGGCTCGGGCCGTGGTATTCTTTGATTCCTATGGGAGCGCCTATCCGCCCCAGTTTCTCGCCCGATCCAGTTTTGAAGAGCTGGATATTCCGGTGATGTTTTTAAAAAAAGAGCCTTTCGATCGATACTTTGGCCCAGAATCAACGGGCCGGGAGCTTCGGTTGAACGTAGAGATTCATCAGGTAAAAAAGACGGGTATCAATGTAACGGGATACGTGGATAACCAACGCCCCCTTACCGTCGTGATCGGCGCTCATTATGACCATCTGGGCAAGGGGGAAGCTGGGAACAGTCTTTATACCGGCGAGGATCTGGCCATCCATCATGGTGCCGATGACAATGCCAGCGGTACCGCGGGTATGCTTCAATTGGGATCCTGGATTTCTGGCTGGAAAGATCCAAAATACAATTACCTGTTTATTGGATTTTCAGGAGAGGAGTTGGGTCTGCTTGGTTCCAAAGCCATCGTGGAACAATATGGACTGGACAGCCAGAAGCTGGCTTATATGATCAATATGGACATGATCGGACGCCTGGTGGATAGCAGCCAGGCCTTGACCTTGGGTGGCGTGGGCACCTCCAAATCCTGGTATCCATTTACCCAGCATCCTGGATTTAAAATATCGGTAGACAGTGCCGGCATTGGCCCCAGCGATCACAGTTCTTTTTATCAGGCAGGTGTTCCCGTGCTTTTCTTTTTTACCGGCCTCCATACGGATTATCATAAGCCCAGCGATCTGCCCTCCAAAATCAATTATAAGGGCCAGGAAAAACTGCTTCGCTTTGTCTATTCCATCGTCGAGACCATGGAAAGAGAGCCAAGGCCTGTTTATCAGCGTACGCGGCAGCCCCAAGTAGGCAAAGTCCGGTTTAAAGTGACTTTAGGGATTATGCCCGATTATACCTACACGGAGTCCGGGGTTAAGGCAGATGGGGTTCTCGAGAATCGACCCGCCCATAAAGCCGGCCTCCAAGATGGCGATGTGATCATTCGGATCGGAGATTTGGAGATCAAGGGAATGCAAACCTATATGGAGGCCCTGAGCCAGTTTAAAGGTGGAGAAGAAACCGAAGTTGAAGTGATTCGACAAGGGCAACGGAAGGTATTCCCCCTGGTCTTTGATTAGGAGGGGCCCTGGGCGTTCATTTCTGTCTGGTGGCGGTATAGGGCGGCATACTTGCCGTTGTGTTTCATCAAAGACTCATGATTTCCTCGCTCTATAACCTCCCCTTTATCGAGGACCAAAATCTGATCAAAGTTCCATTGGGTAAACAGACGATGGGTGATCACGATCACGGTCTTATCCGCGAGCACGGACTTTAAGTTCTCCAGAATGATTTGCTCGGTTTGGGTATCCACGGCGGACAGAGACTCATCCAGGATAAAAATGGGCGCATTTTTTACAATGGCCCGAGCCAGTACCAGCCTTTGCTTTTGCCCTCCGGATAGCAGGATGCCTCGCTCGCCGATCAGGGTGTCATAGCCCTGGCTTAAAGCCTCGATTTCTGGATGAAGATGGGCGAGGCGGGCTGCCTCGATGATTTCTTCCCGGCTGGCATCTTCCCGGCCAAAGCGAATATTATTGTATATGGTGTCGGAGAACAAAAACGGTTCCTGGGGGACGTAGGAAATTTGCTCCCGAATCCAGCTAAGGTCCAGATCGGGAAGAGAGATGCCGTCAAGACGAATCTCCCCCTGGTTTGGATCGAACATGCGGGCCATTAAATGGGCCAAGGTGGATTTTCCGGAACCACTCCGGCCAATCACCGCCAATTTAGCCGCCGCCGGCAGGTCCAGGTTGAAATTGCGCAGCGCTACCGTACCGGTATTTTGATATTGAAAGGTCAGATCTCGGATCTGAATGGCACCGGAGGTCTGTTTGGGATGGACGGGATTGGGGGGCGATTGAATCTCTGGTTCCGTCATCAGGAACTCATTGATGCGCTTTTGGGAAGCCCCGGCCCGTTGCATCATGGAGGCGACCCAGCCGATGCTAGAGATGGGAAACATCAATAAGTTAATATAAATGACAAACTCGGCGATGTTTCCGGGGGTGATCTGGCCCTGGATCGCCAGATATCCACCAATGAGCACGGTGCTAAGCATGCTCAGCCCAATGAACAGGTTCATGGCCGGAAAATAGATGGCCTCGGTGAGGGCCAGGTTGATCGATGAGTCTCGATAATCTCGTGAATGTTGGTCAAATCGCTTCATGCGATTTGATTCCTGCACAAAGGATTTGATCACCCGAATCCCCGAATAGGACTCCTGGGCGGTGCTTGTCAGTCGGGAGAGCTGGGTTTGAATGTGTTCACTTTTTCTGAAAATGCGTCGATTGACCATATATATCACCGTCGCCAGGATCGGGAGCGGGATGAGTACGTAGAGGGTGAGCAGTGGGTTGACCCGGACCATAGACCAAAGGCACATTCCCGACAAGATGATCAGGTTGATGGCATACATGAGGGAGGGCCCGGTGTACATCCGCACTCTGGAAACATCTTCGGAAATCCGGTTCATCAGATCGCCGGTAAAATGGGCTTTGTAAAAAGCGGCATCGAGTTCTTGATAATGCGCATAGATCTCGTTTTTCTGATCATACTCGATGAGCCTGGACATGACGATAATGGTCTGGCGCATGAAAAACATAAATACGCCCCGAATGAGAGCCAGCCCCAATAGGAGCAGCCCGCTCCAGAACACCAGCTCCGTGATATAAGAGCGCATTTCGCCCCCGATGGCCGTGCCGACTACCAGGCGATAGCCCTGAATGTTTTGGGCAACCTGGTCTAGGATGTTGCGGATAACGACGGGCGGAATGACGGCAAAGTAATTGGATAGGCTGATGAACACGATGCCCAGCAACAGGCGCCATTTGTATTTGACAAAGTATTTGTTCAGGGCGGCCAGATTCTTCATAATCCCCCCAAAGTTCGGATAAATCTAGCCAGTACGGCACATGAATTGTCGGGGAAGAAAAACCCTAATTTTCAAATCAAGGCGGGATCTGCCAGGATCCGCTTCGTTCGCGAGCAGGGAAGATTCCGTATTTTTGCCCCAAATCTCAATCTGTAATTCCATGAAACTAGCGATTGTTGGTGCGACCGGACTGGTGGGCTCCACCATGTTAAAAGTGTTGGATGAAAGGAACTTCCCCGTTTCTGAGCTGATCCCGGTGGCCTCTTCTAGGTCCATGGGCCAGTCGATCTCCTATATGGGGAAGACCTATCCGGTACATAGTCCGCAGCAGGCCCTCGAAAAGAAGCCAGACCTCGCGCTGTTTTCTGCGGGCGGAGACCTCTCCAGAGAGCTTGCCCCACGCTTTACAGAACAGGGATGTTTTGTGATTGATAACTCCTCGGCCTGGCGGATGGATCCGAAGGTGCCCCTTATCGTTCCTGAGGTAAATGGGCATCGCCTGCGCGCCGACCAGCGACTGATCGCAAATCCCAATTGTTCCACCATACAGCTGGTGATGGTTCTGCATCCGCTCCACGAAGCCTACAAAATCCGCCGCGTGATTGTAAGTACCTACCAGTCGGTGTCGGGCAGCGGTCAGAAAGGCGTGGCCGAACTGAACGCCCAGCGTGAAGGGAACAAGGACAAAAATTGTTACCCCCATCCGATCGATCTCAATCTCATCCCTCATATAGATCAGTTTCTTGAATCCGGATATACCCGCGAAGAGATAAAAATGGTGGAAGAAACCCGAAAGATCTTAGATGATGAGTCCATCCGGGTTACGGCAACCGCGGTGCGAGTGCCTGTCATGAATGCCCATAGCGAATCCGTAAACATCGAATTCTGGGATGATTTTGAGGAAGGCGCCGTAAGGGATTTACTCGCTCGCCAATCAGGACTCATTGTGGTTGACAATCCGAAGATGCAGGGATACCCGACGCCCCTGGAGGCCGCTGGAAAAGATGAAGTCTTTGTGGGTCGCATTCGCAGGGATCTTTCGCATCCCCATACCCTGAATTGCTGGATTGTGGGCGATAACTTGCGCAAAGGAGCCGCGACCAACGCGGTGCAGATCGCCAAATATATTCGCGCCAGGGGTTGGATCCAGGAATCCGCTTCCTAACCCCGATCTTTTTTTCCTACCCCAAGGTTTTTAGAATTGGGAAAAATCTGCCTCCTTCTCTGAAGGGGGGGCTTGACGGGTCGGTTGCATTCCTGGCCTGATTCTGAACGATCGAAGTCCGAGCTAATCCGTGGTCGGCTTTGGCTTGCGGTTTTATCCCAGGATTTACCCGGTGTCCCGCCTCAAAAACTTCGGGATGTTTTGATTTCAAAAACGGGAAATTTTTCATGAGGCTGATCGCCAGAATGCCCATGGGCAGCGGGTTTGCCTTTGTCATTGGATTGTAAAGTATTCGGCGTTTCCCCCCGTTTCCTTTGCTTAGAGGCTATCTTTGCCGCCAATAGAAATCAAATACAATCCTATGAAATTTAAATGTTTACCTCTGGTAGTTTCGCTCGGAATATTTTCGAGTGCCCAAGCGCAATCCTGGGTGACGGATTCCGTGGAGATGGGACCCATGCAGAACGGGAAGACCTATACCCAAGATGTGTTTTATGATCTGCATAAGCGGACCAAGCATTCGGTGACCAACCTGAACTGGCACCTGGCATTCCAAATGGATGCCCCTAGCCTGGGCAACGTCAGTGTTTTGGCCAACGAAGTACAGGCGGACGTGAAGGTCTATTCCATGCATAGGAAAGCCAGTACAACATTTGGTACGCCGCTTACGCCCGCTGATACGGCGGGATTATGGCTGCGTCCCATGCAGAGCAATAGTGATACGAGCTGGAACCGTGGCGCCTTCAATCAAATGGGGGGTTCACACCCCTTTGACTTTAGCTGGGGCGAATATGATGTGACGACCCATCAGGTGAACGGCGATTCGCTGTACCTGGTGCTTGTGGGGCCCGCGGCCTATCAGGTTTGGGTGGAGACCTACAAGAGCACGCCCTTGGATTCTATCCAGTTTTATTTCCACGTAGCGGATTTTGACGGGTCTAATGTTAAATCCCGCCGGATTTATAAAAAGGGCGATGGATTCTCTGATAAAAATTTTGCCTACTACGACATCATTCAGGATAAGGTAATCGACCGAGAGCCCCATAATGATGATTGGCATATCCTTTTCACCCGCTACAAAGAGACCATTTCCATGGGCCCGGGTTTAGACACGCTTTTCCCCGTTACCACGGTATTGACCAATCACAAGGTCGAAGTGGCAGAAGTAAGAAGCTTTAACCCCGATCCCAAAGATTTTGAACAGCGGAACTATGAAAAAGAGATCAATGTAATTGGTTCCGACTGGAAGAAACTGAATTATCAGACCCTGGAGTATGAAGTAGAGGATACCCTTGAGTACTTTATCAAGGACGGAGATGGAGGTTACTATCGACTGAAATTCACGCATTTTGGGGGAGCTGCAGATGGAAAAGTGGTCTTTGGAACCCAGGTCCTTCGCTCGCCGGTTAGCGTACAGCAATTCGCGGCACCCATGGCCAGCATGCGTCTATTTCCCAATCCTGCCAGCCATGCTTTTGAGGTGATGATTGACCTAGAGGAAGCCGCCGGAGCCGCCGAGGTGCAAATCATCGATATGATGGGCCGGGTCGTAGAAAAGGGTTCTATCCAATTGAATAAAGGCCTGAATGCTTACCGCGTTCAAACGGGTCATTGGCCCGCCGGTATCTATCATTTCTGCCTGAGCACCCCGCAGGGAACCCAGGTGGAACGCGTTCAGATACAGAAGTAATGCATTGGATCGGGTGATATTTATGGAATTTCGGTGGGAACCAACATGCCCACCGAAATTTTTAGATTTTATTTAGGGGGGTTATGTTGAAGTATTTATTCTTCTGCTTTCTTTTTAGTCTTGGCTTGCCATCGATGGGATTTGCCCAGAAGACGACGGTATGGGTTACCGACCATCAGTCGGGAGAGCCCTTGTTTTTGGTCTATGTGAATACCTATTCAGAAACGGGCCGTCTGCTGGAAACCCGGCAGACCGATGAGTCGGGACGCACGGAAATAGACATGTCGGGATCTATTATGGAAATCGAACTGTTTGCGCCGGGTTATTTATCCCGGAAGCTGAGCCGTACCCAGTTGGGGACGGGACCCGTCCTAAACCTTTCCATGGAACGAAAGTATGCCCATCTCAATGAAGTGGTGGTCACTGGTCTCAACCGGCCAGCGAGCATGAAGGATGCCCTCTCTTCCTACAAAGTCATCACCCGCGCTCAAATTCAAGCCCAAGGGGCGGTGAGTTTAGATGACGCCCTGCGTAATCAGCTTAATATTCGCATCAATGAGGATGCCGTCCTTGGTTCCAACGTCGGCATGCAGGGGTTGACGGGGAGCAAGGTCAAAATTCTCGTAGATGGGATTCCGGTAAATGGTCGAGAAGGTGGAGGTATTAATCTTGGACAATTGAATCTCAACCAGGTCGACCATATCGAATTAATCCAGGGACCGATGAGTATTGTCTATGGTACCGATGCCCTGGGGGGTGTGATCAACCTGATCACCCGCAAAGAGAAGAAACCCTGGGGAATTCAGGCGGGCACCATGGTGGAATCCATCGGCCGTTTTAATACGGACCTCTCGGCCACCTACCGATGGAAAGACCGACATCAGTTTACGCTGGCCGGTGGAAGAAACTTCTTTCAAGGATATAGGCCGATCGAGCAGGAACTCGA
>CAZYEZ010000121.1:0-7012 GCA_964646775.1 uncultured Chitinophagaceae bacterium
GCTCTACCAACTGAGCTACGGAGTCTTAGATGAAGGGCAAAATTAAGTTTTTGAGCCGAAAGTTTAGGAAATTTCCCAGTCGATAATTTGATTCACCCGGTGTTGATCATAGGGCGCTTGTACTTTAATATAGTTGTCGGTGTACCCTTCCATCCAAGATCCCTTCTGTGTGCTTTCAAAGAGCGTTTTCCTAATTTGTCCGTGCTGAGATTTGCGGAACGCAGACATCTTTTTATAGGAGATCTGCCGCAGGTGGCGATTCCTTTGCTGCCGAACTTCTTTGGGAACGACGGGCTCCCACTGGATCGCATCCGTATTCTTTCTTTCAGAATAAGTGAAGACGTGGAGGTAGGAAATATCAAGTTCTGAGAGAAAATCAGCCGTTTCTTGGAACTGGCTATCGGATTCGGAGGGGAAGCCAACAATTACATCCACTCCGATACAGCAGTGGGGCATCATGGACTTTATTTTCTCGATTCTTTCGCGATAGAGTGATGTTCGATAACGTCTACGCATTTTTCCTAGGATGGTATCGCAGCCGCTCTGAAGCGGTATATGAAAATGAGGCATAAAGGCGCGAGACTGAGCAACAAACTCAATGATCTCATCCGTGAGCAAATTAGGTTCTATAGATGAAATCCGATATCGATCCATGCCTTCGATTTCATCTAGGGCGCGAATTAGATCCAGAAACCGCTCATTCTTTACCTTCCCGCCATCATAACCTTTCCCGAAATCGCCTAGATTGATGCCTGTAAGTACCACTTCTTTGGTTCCCGAGTCAACGAGTTCTTTAACGTTTTGGACTACTCCGGCTATCGTATTGCTTCGGCTATGTCCCCTTGCCAGGGGGATCGTGCAAAACGAGCAATTGTAATCACACCCGTCCTGAACCTTAAGAAAGGTTCGGGTCCGGTCTCCAAGGGAGTAGGAGGGGTGGAAGGATTGAACGGATTCTATTTCGCAGGCGTGAACTTTTGTATAGCTTCCTTGAAGCAGCCTTTCGAGGTGCATGGGAAGCTCAAATTTTTCAGCGGCGCCGAGTACCAAGTCTACACCTGGTATTTCCCCAATCTCCTTCGGTTTAAGTTGCGCATAGCAGCCCGTAATTACGATCGATGAGGCGGGCGCTTTGCGTTGTATACGGCGGATGATTTGCCGACATTCTTTGTCGGCATTCTCCGTTACGGAGCATGTGTTGATCACATATACATCAGCCTCCTGCTCAAAGGAGGTCTTTGACATTCCATGAGCTTCTAGGGTCCGGCTAAGGGCGGAGGTTTCCGAAAAATTGAGTTTGCATCCCAGCGTATGAAATGCCACAGACTTGCCCGCTAACATAATGAGGCAAAGTTAATAATAATCTGAGGGAAGGGGTTGGTTTTTCCAACAGTTATATTACCTTCGTACTATATAACTAAAATTAAAGATTTATGAAGTCGTTAGCAGCTATTATGTTCGGCTCCGCCGTTCTCTTCTGTACTTCCTGTGAGAAGATTTCAGAAAAGGTAACCGACAAGGTTAAGGAGTACACCGAATTTAACGAGGACATCCATTACGTGGAAGTGATGGGCATCCCCGATTTACCCTATGTTCCAGGCTTGGATTCCATTCCTGGAGGCGGGCTCCATGCCAGTTTCCCAGCCATCCCTTTGGAAACCAATTCTAAGACCATCATGGAAGAGTACAATACCAGTCCAGAGCTGATCTCTGACGTGAGCGTCAAAGCCATTGGGGCCGATTTTGTTTATCCTTTGAATGGAAATTTTGATGCCCTGGATACGGTTGAGCTTTATCTTTCTGCCCGTGGCCTTCCTGAGATCCTGGTAGCTTTCCAGCGGGGTATTCCCCAAGGATCCAAGCGACTTGATATGGAGTGCGTAGATCTTAATATTAAAGAATACTTTCTAGAGGATACGATGTGGATTCGGTTCGCAGGCCATTTTGTGAAGTTCCCGGATACTGCAACCCAAATTTCCGTGGATGCCGTTTTCAACATCATTGGCAATCCGCTGAATTAGTCTTGCTTTTAGCCGCCGATATAGCGGGTTAATGATTAAGGGCAACGATCAAGGGCAACCTAGGTCGGAGTGAAGTGAAGAAGTGAAGAGGGGACCAGCTGGTCCCCTCTTTTAAGTTTTGACGGGTTTCTAGTTCGCAGGACATGCTAGAATCTATAGCCCATTTTGAATCCAAAGTCCACCAAGATCTGGGGCGCTTGCCCAAAGGAGCCCGTACTGGTATACATGCCACGAAAGCTGTGGTAGTAAGTCGTACCGAGGCCCAATTCAAGGCTTAAATGCAGATGCTCGTTGGGGTTCATGTTTAGCGAGTTCGTAACCATCATCCCCAGCATGAAAATGGGCTCATTCGGCTTAAAGCTAATTCCAGGATACTGAGGGTAATAGTCGGGGTAAAGGTCGTCCCGAGCATATACCATAACCAGGCTAGGTCCTACCCCATATCGAACCTTGCCTTTCCCCCCGGTGGGGTAGATTTTCAGGCCGGGGCTCAGAAAAAAGTAAGGGTTTGCATTGCGGTAGATATCCGATTCAACCGGGAAGCTAAGGGTTGCCGGAATATAAAAACTAAAGTAATTGTCCTCATCCAGGGCGCGCTCGTAGCTGATCGAAAACCCTACACCTACGGTGGTGATATGGAAGGGGTTGAGGCCCAGGATATTATTGCCAAAATTACGGTTCGTTTCGTCCTGCCGACGTGTTTCGAAGGGCCGCGAATCCTGAAAATGAGTGGGCGCCGTCTCCTGGGATTCATCCTCGAATCCTTGTTCCGGGGTGTTTTTAATGTTCAGGATGGAATAAAAGACGGGATCATCTAATTGATCGTGGTTTGAAGGCGTGACTTCGCTTAATTCAATTCTATGAGCATCACGGGATGGGGCTTGGTTTTGCGCATTAGCCGTGAAGGTCATGACCAAGAGCAGCATGATCGCTGCTGGGAGGTTTCGATTCATAAAATGGGTTTTAATGATAATCGCTAAACGAAAACGGCACCCTTAATATTGCGATAGATCCTTGCAAAGCAAATTCTTTTCTACTTGATAATCACCTATCGCCGGCCACCGTTTCCAGGAAGCGGAACAACTACTCACAACGATTACTAACAACAATTATTAAGCCATATTTTTCAGCCAGGAATTCGGATCGTCTTATCTAGCCGTTGTCCTTTCCCGCATATTCGAATTTCCCTTTTTCCGATTCAATGATTAATTCTTTTCGGTCTGAAGCTTCTACATATCCAGATACTTGGGCATCAATCCCCAAGCCCTGGCTGATGGCGATGATCTCCTCGGCGGTCGCTTGATCCGTAAAAATTTCCATGCGCTGCCCCATATTAAAGACCTGATACATTTCTTTCCAGTCGGTTCCTGCAGATTCCTGGATTCGTTCAAACAGAGGCGGGATGGGCAGGAGGTTGTTTTTGACTAAGCGCAAAGGGCGGGGTAGGTAGTGGAGGCATTTTGTTTGGCCGCCGCCACTGCAATGAATGATTCCGTGGATCTGGTCTCGGAACCGCGTAATGATTTCTTTTAGGACGGGCGCATAAGTTCGAGTCGGTGAAAGCAACATGCGACCGATGTCTAAGGGGGTGTCTGGCTTATCTTGGAGTCGATACTTTCCATTGTAAACGACCTCGGCAGGTAAGGAAGGATCCACCGATTCCGGATAGCGGTATCCGTACTGGTTATGTAGCAATTCATGCCTTGCACTGGTTAAACCATTGCTGCCGATTCCGCTGTTATATTCCGTCTCATAAGCAGCCTGTCCGTAGCTGGCTAGGGAAACAATCAGGTCGCCTTCCTTCAGGGGGTCGGTGGTAATCAGGTCCTTGCGTGGCATACGGCAGGCCATGGTTCCGTCCACGATGACCGTACGCACCACGTCTCCTAAGTCGGCCGTTTCTCCGCCCATAAGTTTGATCTCTAGCCCATAATTTGCCAGCGTGTCAAAATAGGACTGGGTCCCCTGGATGATTTCGCGGATGACCTCGCCTGGAATCAGGTTCTTGTTCCTGCCAATCGTCGACGAATAGGTAAAAGGGCCCAAAGCACCGACACAAAGCATGTCATCGAGATTCATCACGATGGCGTCGATGGCTATACCTTTCCATACACTCAAATCCCCCGTCTCCTTCCAGTATAAATAGGCAAGGACGGATTTAGTGCCAGCCCCGTCGGCATGCATGATATTGCACCACTGCTTATCACCTCCCCAGTAATCGGGGTATATTTTACAGAATGCTTGGGGAAACAAGCCGAAATCCAGGTTTTTAATGGCCTGATGGACGTCTTCTTTCTGTGCGGATACTCCGCGCTGGGTATACCTGTCTTTGTTTTCCATTCCCGGCAAATTTAATAAGGAAACCAATAGCAGCCACGAAGAAGGTTTCAGCAGGGACGGACCCTATGAAGCCGCTTCTTTGAGCATGGAAAATCCCCGCACCTTACCATGAAGGGCGGGGATTTTCAAGCTAGAGTTTGCGCTTTTTGATATTACTTGAGCAGTTTCAAGAAATAGGTTTTGTTCTGGTTCGCGGCATTCCATCTAAGCAGATAGATGCCAGGGCTGAGGTCTTGATTTATTAAAATGCGATTTTGGCCTTTTTGCAGAGAATACATCCCCGACTGTACGCTTTGGCCTTGAAGGTTCACCAAGTTTAGTTCGATGGAGCCTTGGGAGCTTGCCTCTGGTATGAGGATCAGGTCATTGCCTTGAAAATAGGCGGCCATCTCTCCCCGGCCATCCAATTCTTCGATGGAAGTGGGTGCATCGTGCAAAAGTTTTTCCATAGAAAACTGATCATCGGAAAACAGGGCGGAGCTGATCAGGGTCGAATCAATGCGCAGAACCGGGGCGGGTACTCCGTCTACAAACCATAAGTACATGATCCGGGAGATATCTATGGGGATGCTTAGGAGCTGGATTACATCGGATTGCCGGATTTCCGAGCGAACGCGTAAGACATCGGTATAGGTCGTATCGGAAAGCACGAGGGTGCCGTATCCGTCGGCGAGGAGTTGATGTTCTCCTTCTCCGTCGATATTATAACTGCTTCCCATGTAGTCGATCTGATAGCTCTCTTTACAGGAGTCTACGAGAACGTCATTGTAGGTCAACGGCCTTGTGATGATCTTCACGGGATCTTGGTAGACCACGGTAAGATCTAGCGAATTCGAGGAGTCGGCTAAGGCCACCAACTCGCCTTGACCGGACTGGTTGTTATAATAGAGGTAGGTGCCATCCGAGCCTACGACCATTAAATTGGCAGTTGGCACCGGCGCATTGGCGAAGGGCGCCATGCAGTAATACCAGTTCGTATCTCCACCGATGGGACTGACGGCCGAAAAATCCCAGGTCTGCCCGGCGCCAGCGGGTCCGGGTTGAGTCGGCTGAAGCTTTTCATAAACCATGGATTCTCCCACTTTAAAGTCGATGGGTCCTGTGATGATGGGCTGAGCAATGGCGAAGGCAGGCAATAAGCAGGCCGCCAAGGGTAGAATTTTTCTCATTAGATGTATTATTTTAATCAAATATATGGAGCTCGGCTCATACTGCCAAATTAAAATCCACCATTCCCTTGGCGAAAGAATCTGCAAAACGGGTGGAATCAAAACTTGCGATCGCGGGCCACCATGAACGCCATATTTTGATTAATTTCGCCATTATGACAATCCCTGAACCGATCCTGGAATGCATTCCCAACATCAGCGAAGGGAAGGATTTATCGAAGATTCAGGAGCTTAAGGGTCTGATTGAAGCGCAACCGGGCGTCTTTTTGTTGCACCAGGACAGCAGCCCTTCTGCCCATCGCACCGTGTTTACTTTTGCCGGCCGCCCCCAGGCAGTTTGCGAAGCCGCCTTTCAACTCATTCGTCGAGCCGGGGAGCTCATCGATATGAGGGTGCATCGGGGTATTCACCCGCGGCTGGGGGCCACCGATGTTTGTCCGATCGTTCCTTTAGGCTCGATGACGATGGATCAAGCCGTGCACTTATCAATCCAATTAGGGGAGCGCGTAGGTAGCGAGGCGCAGATCCCCGTCTACCTCTACGAGCATTCTGCAACAAAGCCTTATCGGAAAACCTTGCCTCAGATACGCAAAGGGGAATACGAAGGGCTGGAAATGCGGCAGCACGACCCGCAATGGGCGCCCGATTTTGGACCTGCCCTAAAGGGGGGAATGAAATCAGGCGCAACAGTATTGGGAGCCAGAGATCTTCTGATCGCCTTTAACTTAACCCTGGATACCGAAGACGTGTCCGTGGCTCGCTATTTGGCCACCCGTCTGCGGACTTCGGGTTACTGGGAGGCAACGGAGCAGGGTAGGGTGCAGAGACCGGGCCTATTTCCCAAACTAAGAGCCATCGGATGGTATCAGGGGGATATTGGGAAAGCGCAAGTATCCATGAACTTCCTGGATTATCGCCAGACCTCGCCTTGGCAGGTATGGCAAACCTGCAAAAAGATGGCCGAGGAGAAAGGTGTGGCCCTTTTGGGTTCCGAGCTCGTGGGTTTAATGCCGAAGGCGGCCCTGCTGGAAGCAGGGAAAGCCGATGCCCCGGAGGGGGAGGATAAGTCCGAGGCCTATTGGCTGGAGGCTGGGGTGAGGAACCTGAGGCTGGACTACTTCAAACCTTTTAATATCCAGGAGCGCATTCTGGAGTTGAATCTGTTGGATAAGGGAATCATTATATGAGTCAGAGGACCCAAAAAAACCTGGGAGGGCATTTGCTGCGGATTTTGCTCTTCCCCTTCTCGATGCTTTTTGGAGGCATTACAACCATTCGAAATCGACTTTATGACTGGGGTTTTTTTAAGTCACACGCCTTTGATTTGCCGGTCATTTCTGTCGGAAACCTATCTGTGGGTGGAACGGGGAAGACGCCTCATGTGGAACTTCTTATCCGATCCATTCAGCAAAGATACCAACCTGCAGTATTGAGTCGGGGGTACAAGCGAAAGACAAAAGGATTCCTATTGGCCGATGAGCA
>CAZYEZ010000122.1:0-6964 GCA_964646775.1 uncultured Chitinophagaceae bacterium
ATTTGGGGCGTTTAGTTCAACGAAACGGGTTAGTTATTTAGCAACCCCTAAGTATAAAAAGCCCCGTCAAACGGGGCTTTTAGTGTCCTATTCGTAGAAGGATAATGTTGCTTACGTTTCAAATCCTCAATAATCGGTTCGCGATTTGTTCGGGCTATTCTAACATACGAACATGCGGGAGAACAGCTACAGCATCGCCATGGAGAAAGACTCAAAAAACTCCTGAATTCGTTCTGGATCATTTAATCCGTTCATACCAACCGTAAATAAAATGCCAACTACGATGACCAGGAAAAGTAAGGAAAAGGAGACGCCGATGATCGCGAAGATTTTTCCCATCCTCAAGTGATTATAAGACGTCAATGTATAGCGTTCTGGAGACTGGTGATAAGCCTTCTGATCCTGAACAGCCAGAACAATAGCAATAATTCCCAGCACGGCACCCATGAGGCCGTAGCAACAAACCCCAATCAGGGATAGAACTCCTAGTACCAGAACCAAAGTAGCATTGGGGAGAGGGCGAACGGAATAATTATCCTGGGTAAATCCATATTGGTTTTCCATAACTATCTTATATCTTAATTTCCGTGAAAGACTTTATAAAAATAATGCAAATGGACCACAACAGTGGTAAAAATAAAAAATATCATAAGGAACCTTGGATTCCACTGAAATCGTGCCAAGGCATAGGCGACAAGGAGAACGATTTGTCCCAGAACCAGAGGCCAAGGCAAATACATTTGAAATGATGCCTTCCACTGACCCTGGGCGGCCAAAACCAGCGCTCGCTGTAACCCGCAACCTGGGCATTCAATGCCCAGTATTTCAAGGGTAAGACAGGGAAGGAGATAGGATTCCCAGCTCATAGACCAATTCATTAATTCTCTGTTCCAGAAGAGACAACGCGGGCCAACTGGTGCTGGTAATCCTGGATAACCGGCAAGACAGACTCCCAGGTTTCCTGAAGCCGATCCCATTGCTCCTTGGCTAATTGGGCGTCTTTTTGGAACCTCGCATTGTTTTCCATAGATTCCAACTGCTCCAAGACACCTTCGACATGGACCAATCCGAATCCAGATTTCAGGCTATGGGCCATTTTTTCCATGGCCGACGGTATCCATTGATTGGAAGTGGCCTCCCGATATTCTTGCATGAGATCTTCGGTTCGCTGACAAAACAATTTCAGCGAGTGGTGCAAAAAGGCATGATTCCCTTCCCCTAGCTCTTGAAGATATTCGAAGTCAACCTTGGCATTCATCTGTATTTCCCAAAGTAAAAAAAAATTACCAATACTGAGCCACCAGCGAGGAATAAAATCATCCTTTATGTGATTCAAGACTTCGTGTCTCATGAAATAACACTTGCTATATGAGAAAATATTGCAGATTCTGCATTACTTTTGTTGACAATGGGAAACGGAAGCATAGGCGCTGGTTAGGGACATGGTCTGTTATTTTTATTCCACTACCTAGGCAAACGCACTTTCGACTAAATTTCCATTAAAACCTGGGCATGAAGTATAAAATACGCATCTTACCTAGATGGCTGATTTTCCTGCTAGACTTGTTCTGCGTTCAGTCTGCCATTCTTTTTTCCTATTTACTCCGGTTCAATTTTAAGCTCGAAGAACTTGTCGTCTACAATTTCTCGCTTATCCTGACTTTCACCTTTCTCGTTAACGGAATTCTATTCTACTTATTAAAAAGTTACTCGGGGATTATTCGATATACCAATATCGAGGACACATTTCGGTTGCTGATTGTGAACTCTATTGCAGCCGTTTTCTATTTGTCGATCAACTTTCTGGTTACCTATTCTTTAGATGGCCCATTGCTGTTCCCGGTCTCCGTCGTCGTCATCAATTTCTTTATCGCAAACTTCGTACTGATCACCTATCGCCTGACGGTTCGCTACTGCTTCCGCTACTATCAAATGCATCAGGAAGGTCGAGATACCAAACCGACCGTAAAAGCCGCCGTGTTTGATACCAACACCCATGGATTGCAGACCAAGAAGATGATCAACGATATCCCAAACAGTGGGATTCAGGTGGTGGCTTTTGTAGATGATATGCTCAGCAAGAGTGGGAAACTCATGGAAGGGTTGCCCATTTACGATTCTTCGGAGATAAGCTTCCGGCGCCTAAAAGATGAAGGCGTAGGTCTGTTAATTATTGCCCATGAGTCTTTATCCAAAGAAAAGCTGAATCAGCTTGTTGACACCTGCTTAAAATTTAGCATTAAGGTAAAGCAGGTTCCGCCCGTGCAGCAGTGGCTCGACGGAAAACTGGATTCCGATCAGTTAAAAGACATTCATATTGAAGATCTGCTGGAAAGAGCTGTCATTCAAATCGATAACGACAAGATCCATTTCGAACTTCGCGGCCGGCGTATTCTGGTTACCGGAGCAGCCGGATCTATTGGCAGTGAACTGGTCCGTCAGCTCTGCCGTTATAAGCCCTCCCTAATCATTCTCTGCGATCAGGCGGAAACGCCGCTGCATGAACTTTATCTTGAAATCCGAGAGAAGTTCCCCCAGGCCAATATCAAGGCCTTTATTGGTAGCATCGCCGACCGGGTGCGGATGGAACAGCTTTTCGAGATTTTCAATCCCCAGGTTGTCTTTCATGCAGCCGCCTATAAGCACGTCCCGCTGATGGAAGACAATCCCTCGGTGGCGGTCCTCAATAATGTCCTGGGAACGCGCATTCTAAGTGAGCTTTCCGTCACCCATCAAGTGGAAAAATTCGTCATGGTGTCCACCGACAAAGCGGTGAACCCGACCAATGTCATGGGCGCTACGAAACGGATCGCAGAAATGCTTACCCAAAGCTATTATACCCACTTGAAGAACCAGGAAAGCAATGGAGAAGGTCCGGTGACTAAATTCGTGACGACCCGCTTTGGGAACGTCTTGGGCTCCAACGGCTCCGTACTTCCTCGGTTCAAGCATCAGCTGCGTCAAGGAGGTCCGCTTACCGTCACCCATCCGGAGATAACCCGATATTTTATGACCATTCCTGAGGCTTGTCAACTCGTAATCGAAGCCGGAGTTATGGGTATGGGTAATGAAATCTTCGTATTCGATATGGGTAAACCGGTGAAGATTGTAGACCTTGCCCGAAAACTCATTCGCCTCTCCGGAAAAGAGCCTGACATAGATATCAAGATCGAATTCTGCGGCTTACGCCCCGGGGAAAAGCTTTACGAAGAACTGTTGAATAACTCGGAGAATGTCATGTCCACCTATCACGATAAGATCATGATAGCGAAAGTTCGAGAGTACAACTATGAAGAGATTGTTCGGAAAGTTGACCGCCTGATTGAAAGCGCGCATCAGCACTACCGACTCGAGACCGTCGGATTGATGAAAGAGCTGGTTCCCGAATATATATCCAACAACTCTGCCTACGAAGTATTGGAGGAAAATCGCCTTCCCGAAAACTAATAATACGCAAGGAGTGAACGGCCTTTTTCGCAAAAGGCCTATCGGCTAGTTTCGCCTATTTCGCCTATTTCGCCTTAATAGGGTCTTCAAGGTTAGCCCAATCACTCGAAAATAATGGCCTAATCCAGGGTTTTGAATGAAGACCTGATTGGCCTCTATTTTTGCCGGCATGATGTAATCAATATAATATTGCTCTGGATCTTCCTGCCTCGCTAGGATCTCGCCCTCTTCGATATAGGCGATCGAGGCATAATCCGTAATCCCTGGGCGGACTTCAAGGATTTGCCTTTGATCCTTGGTATAGAAGTTTACATATTTTCTCACCTCGGGACGGGGACCAACCAAACTCATCTCCCCTTTGAGCACATTGAAAAGCTGAGGCAGCTCATCGAGTTTATAGCGGCGCAGCCAGCGCCCCGATCGGGTCACCCGGGCATCCTGACTGCCTAAGGTAAGCAGTCCTTCCCCCTCGCGATTTAAGGTCATCGTCCGAAACTTGACCAATAAAAAAGGCTTCCCACCTTTTCCAATTCGCTCCTGTAGATAGAAAACTGGTCCAGGAGAGTCCCGTCGGATCCATAGGGCGATGCCCAGTCCTAAGGGGCTCAGTATCGTTAATCCCAAGCTAGAAAACAACAGGTCAAAAAACCGGATCATCCCTTTATCTCTTCGTGAAGGCGCAGAACCAGCGAGGCAATATACTCCACTTCCTCATTGGAAAGTTGAGGATAGAGCGGCAAACTTATTTCCCGAGCATAACATCGGTCTGCCACCGGAAAGTCTTCAATTCGATATCCCTTCCCCGCAAACAGACTGAGCCGAGGAAGCGGAACAAAATGTACATTGGTCGCCACGCCGCCCCGACCCATTTCCTGGATCAGGCGATCCCTTTGCGCCTCATTAAAATCCAGCACCTGTAGCATGAGCAGGTGATTGGCACTCTGACGGGGCCCCGCAACGCTGGGCTGGAGTTTCGCCCAATCATGGGAACTAAAATACCTTTCGTAAATCCCATAAATCTGGCGTCGACGCGGTAGCAATGAAGCTTCGTATTTCCGTATCTGGGCCAAGGCAACGGCGGCGCAGAGATCCGTGAGATTGATCTTCAGTCCGTCGCTGATAATATCGTAACGCCAGTTTCCTTCCCGCGTCTTCTCTAGGGCGTCGCGCGTCTGCCCATTCATGGCATTGACTTTCATCCAAGAAAAGACCTCTCCATTATCCAGGGGGGAAGGTAAATTCAAGGCAATCAATCCCCCTTCTCCTGAGCTGACGTTCTTGCTGGCATGTAAGGAGTAAATCGAAATATCGGGGCGCTTGGCGGCAGGACCATCCCCATAACGAGCCCCCAGGGAATGGGCGGCATCGGCTAAAAACAGGGGGCGTCCCAACTGGCGCTGTCGCTCATTGCTAGCATGGAATGGTATACCCGAACCGGATATCACCTCCAGCATCTCCTCATAGGCTGCGGGTAGGCCTCCAATGTCCACCGCGATCACTGCTTTGGTGGCGGGGCTGAGGGCGGACCGAAGCGCCTGAGGGTCCATCGTGAAGTCCTCCCGAATATCCACCATAACCGGCCGGGCTCCTGCATGAAGGACGGAAAGGGCGGTGGCTGCATAGGTATAGGCAGGTAAAACGACCTCATCCCCGGGTCCGATTCCCCACCATTTCCAAACTAGCGCGGCGCCCGAAGTCCAAGAGTTCACCGCCAGCACCTGGGCGCAGCCGGTAATTTTGGTCGCCTCCTCCTGCAAGGCAGCTACCCTTGGCCCCGTCGTTATCCATCCTGATTGAAGAACTTCCAATACTTCCTGAATCACTTCATCGTCAATATATGGAGGGGAAAAAGCGATATCCCTTTTGCGGTCTCTCATGTTCAAATCTATAAAGCGGGCATTTCCTTCCATAAAAAATCCCGAAAAAATTCGGAATTGCTACAGGGCTGGGGCCACTTATCCCATCGAAAATACCACAATTTTAGAGAGAAGTTTTTAAATCAAAAACCCTCGATTTGAATATAAATAAAAACCATTCGATCCGTAAACCAGAAGCCAAGCTAAGCTTTCATAAGATAGGCGGACAGGCGATCAATTTGTCCTTGGCGGGAGAACTGATCCTGAGCCGCCTTATAGCATCGCTGCCGGATCTCCTGCCGCTGCCCAGGTTCCATTTGAACATAATGCTTAATGAGGTTTTCAATGGCCGAATAATCTCCTGGTCTCACCGCCCAGCCTAAGCGATGCGCTTCGATCAGCCGAGCCCCTTCACCGCCCCCGGAGAAGATTAGGGGCAAGCCGGCGGCCATGGCCTCATAAATTTTGGAAGGAACGGCCCCATAGATGGGTGTTACCAAGGGGACCAGCGTAAAGTCATAGGTCTTTAGGACGGCGGGAAGGTCGGCCCGAGTCAAATATCCATGGTAGGTTATGCCTCGGTCTGGATTTGCTTCAAGAAAGGCGCAAAGCGCCTCTTTCTCCATTCCGTCTCCATAGATATGAAAAGCCACGCCAAGCCGGGCAAAATGGATGGCCCGACAGAGGGCAAGAATGCCTTGAGCCTTGCCAAGGAGTCCGGCATAAACGAGGCGGGGCGTACCATGCTCCCGAAGCAAGGGCGGACCGCCAAACCGGTCCCGATCCACGCCATTTCTAAAAAGCTGAACCGATTTACCCCCATGGTCTTTTATGTGATCGACGATCTCCTGGGATTGGCCCAGACAAAGATCCGCCTTCCGATATAGAAATCGCTCGAGGCCTAAGAGCCTTCGGTAGGTATACCCTTCTTTAATGGCACCCAACCGGTAGGCAGAAAGAGGCCATAGATCCGAAACATTCAAAATAAATCGGGTACCGCTTAATCGGGAAAGAATCCATCCGCTTACTCCCAGGCTTAAAGGAGGCGATTCGGTGAGGAGAAAATCGGGACGGAACCGGATTAAGGAAAACCAGGAAGCTAAAGCGGTCATACTAAATGAGGCCATGCTCAGAATCCGAGGAAGGGCCGCCGGCGCATTGGAAGGCCAGATTGGATATCTGTATACGGGAATACCCTCGATGGTCTCCTTAACAAAGAGCTTGCCTCGATAACCCTCATAAACCTTTCCTCGAGGATAATTAGGCATGGCGGTATATACCCGAACCTCCCATCCTTTTTTCTGGAGCCCTTGGGCCGTCTCGAATAATCGGGTGGGAGGGGCCCCCATTTCGGGGCTGAAATACTGCGTCAATATGGCAAGTTTCTTTTTCAGGGCTGGATCATTTCGCTAAAAAAATGTTGGCGCTTACCCAAAGGGTGAGGCGGGAGTTGATCGTAGTAATGCAGGGCAACGGTGCAGGGATGCGCCAAGATTTCAGAAACCCAGGCAGCGATCTGCCCTTGCTCGCTGGGTGAAAGGGGGCGATCGGCCACATAGTCCATCTCGAAGCTGCCGATCTGCGTTTGACGAACGCGGAACTGGGAGATCGGGTAGCGAGCTGTCAACATCTCCTGGGCCAGATAGTAGAAGTTCAGTCCG
>CAZYEZ010000123.1:0-6937 GCA_964646775.1 uncultured Chitinophagaceae bacterium
ATTGGACATGAATCCCAGGGTATAGCGGTTGCCGGTCCCCGCCACCAGTTTAAGTTCTAATAAGTTGAATCCGGACTTGGTCTGACGCAGGACATTCTGATCGTCATAAATAGAAAGTTCAACATTCTGCAACAGGGCTGCGCTTAACAAGGAGGAACCCTGACCTACGGTGACCCCTACATAATCTCCGCCGCGCCCTAAATCTGTAAACGAAAGATCCAGAAATGAAGGTGGGAAAATGCCCAGCAAATTCAAAGGCACCTCCATGGTCGCATAGTTATTCGGATTGGCGTCCACCGTTCTTCCTGGATTGTCCACCCGGGAGGGGCTTAGCAAAGAGGCCGTCTTGTAATCGTGAACTCCGGTCGCATAAAGGGGCGGACAGGCCGCCTGGTAATAAATGTTATAAACCCTAAACTCATTGAGTAAGTTGGCCGTCAATAGATTATGGAACTCTACCCGAACGGAGTGGAAATTGTAATTCTTGCTGATATCGGAGATGACCCGAACCCCATAAATCCCTGTCTGAGGAGAAAGCAGGGAAAGTTGCAGGACCTGGGTCCCGGAACGGGTGTCCACCAGGACGCCCGAAGCATCATAAAACTTGACACTTATGCCCGATAGCAAACCCAAGCCGAGTACCTGCCCCGTTCCTTGAACCGTAAAATGAAGGGCATCGCCGGCCTTCCCAGGCTGAGAAAAGTGAACATGCAGGTGGGAGGTCGTAAGGATCGCGGCCAGGTTCGAAACGTATCCATAGTTGGTACGGTCGTTATCTACGACGGAATCGGCATCATGAAAATCCAGGCTAGCGTTTATAAGGCTATCCGAATATACATACTGCGCCTGAGCGTTCAGGGACCACAATCCCAAAAGACAAAAGCATAATGCAATAGTCAAACGATGTTTCATATGGAATGATTTAATACCCTATCGGAGTAAGAATGGGGGCAAAAAGTGAATGGAGATGGACCGTGTTTTTGGAGACAAAAGTAAAACTTGTTTTTCTAGAATGCAAGGATATTTGTATATAATTCTTCACCTTCTTTATAATAGGAGGCCAAAAATACATTACTCGTCTAACATATATATTATGATTCAATTTAGAACAGATTCCGCAGGAGGCTTATATTTGTAGAAAGGATAGAATTATAAGTGGTTCCCCGATGAAACACGCCTAAGAAACCGGCGGGGTGGTGTGGATGAAGTTTCTGTGAATTTGCCATCTTGCCATAAGCCGCGGATTTGGGCTGGAAACCCAGAGAGCCATTTGCGAAATAGTCAAACAGGCAAGGGTTTCAAGCCATGATACAAAGGCAGTATTCGGGGCAGTAAACCATGAAAATTTATCCTTGACTCATTGAATAACGAACGGAAACGATTGAATTATGGTAGAGCTCGTTCAACGGCTGCAGCAATTTTTAAAACATGAGAGAATCTCTATTTTAGAGCTTTCCAGTGCGCTTAATTATAATTCTCCGCAGAAGATATATCGCCTTTTCAACACGGAAAACGCCTGGCCAAGCTGTCAGATTATTACCGACATCGCCCAGGAATATCCGCATCTTAGCCTCAATTGGCTGTTCACGGGCCAAGGGAACATGATCTTGGAAGCGGATAAAAACCTCGACTATAAAGAGAAGTATTTTGCTTGCCTGGAAGAAAAATCCTGGATTGCCACCAAATGCCTGGAGGAAAAGGAAAAATATGAGATGCTGGTCATGAAAGTGAAAGCCCAAGGCAACCACCAGGATCTTTTTCAAGAATAGTCGATCCTCCCCAGATTCGAATCCAAATTCGAATCCAAAATAAAGGACAGGCCCTGCGGAGTCTGCCGCAGGCCCGCCTTCTCTTTTCCTATCCCACCCCTGTCCTTCCCCACGCCTCTGCCTCTTAGGTAGAACCGGCATCCTCTTCGCCCCCATCGCCGCCCTCCTCTTTAAACGGGGCTTCTTCTTCCGCGACCAAGCTTCCCGGGATTTCAGCTGACTCCATTTTGGACCCAGGCTTTTTTTCCAACTGGTGAAAGTCACGACTGTATAGACGCTTCCGGGATTCATCGTAGATATTCAGCGTTTTGAACTGGGGATTGGCCTCAATCAAATAACGACGATCGACCGATCGATGGTAGAAATGGACCCAGGCCTGGTTGCCTTTACGAAGCGCACGGATCAATCGCTCCCGTTGGGGTGGATCCTCCCACTCGCGGATTGCAAATCGATCCAGAACGCGCTCTAAATCAAATCCATAGGCTGGATGAAAGTATCGGTACCGGTAGTTTCCGTAAACATCAAGTTGATTAAAGTCCAGCTTCAGCCAATAAGAATAGGCGGAAGCGGGTCCCTGTCGTTCTTTCCATACGGCTCGTCCATTGAGAAGATTATAAGCCTCTTTCAGGGCAATGCACTGATCCTTATAGACAAAAAACACTTGCAAGATCTCATAAGGGAGATGATGGGGCCGCATAAAGAGCTCGTAGCGATTGAAGTAATAGAGGTCTGTGGAAGCCGATTTCTTGAAATGGAGAACGGCCAGCACTTCGGTTTGCCCAAGCCTGGTCTCGCAAACTACTTGGAACCGGGATTGACCAGAAACCAGTCCCCTTTCGATTTCTTTCCACAAAGGCCCTTCAAAGCCCATTTCTTGGGTCAGTCGTATCAGATAATCTAAATTTTTCTCTTTCATTTTCGAAAAGGTTTTGATGATTCAACAAAAGGGTTTTCGCTTACTCGCCCAGGGCGGTGGCCGACCCCTCCAAGTTCCATAACAATCCATTTGAAGTTCTAATTGGTTCAAAGTCAAAACTGCCTCTTCCTCTTGGAACTTTTTGGTAGATCCTGGTAGTAAATTGTTAAAGTTTTTTCTAGCTAGAACCTAATAATATCAAGTGTTTCACTCTTGGTGTAGGCTAGAACGGCACCTCGTGTAAAAACCAGAAATAATTCGGGATTGGGCTTAAGATTTGGGGAGTCATCAAATCGTATTGTCATGGAAAAAACGCCCTTGATTTCGAAATATCGCTTTGCCCCTTTCTTGTTTCTGAGAACCGCCGCCCTTTCTTTCGAGGACTGGGGCAAGCCGCTGTCTAAGGAGCAGGAACAGGCCTTGCTGGCAGCCATTGCCTATGCCAGTCCCGACCTCCATGAAGCCTTAACGAAAAACCAAAAAGGAGTCTCAAGTCTCAAAACCTCCGCCAGGACCAGCTTATGGCATTATAAGAACCGCATGCATTTTCGACCCACACCTTTTGGTCTCTTTTCCTGCTTCAGTCTTGTGCCTTGGAACAACCAGGGAAACGGTTCGATCGAAATCGAAGAGAATCCTCATTATTTTGTTCAAGAGTCCATGGTTATGGAAGCCCGAAAAAAGCAAGGGCTTCATTTTGACAATTTTAGGCGGTTTCATATCAATCCCTCCCTATATCGAATCGGAAAACAGCTTCGATTCATTCACTACCAAATGGATACCAAAAATGACCGACGTATCTATCGTCTCCGGACGGTCGAGGGAAAAACCTGGATTTTAGCCTTTATGGAACATTGGAAAAATCGAACCTTTCATCCGCAGTCCGCCTTGAATCATCTATGCCAGTCTCTTTCCATTTCCCGGCAAGAGGCCCAGGACTGCCTAAACTCCCTTTTTGACTCAGGGATCCTTTTGCCCTGGCAGCGAATCTGCCTAACCGGTCCCGCGGCCATCGAGAGGCATGATTCGGTTCCGGCACTTCTTCAGGCCCACCCTCCTTGCGCCCGACCCAAAGAGAACCCCTATATTAATGCCGCACGCCGCTATAGGTCGGGAGGCTTCCATGCGTCCAGCCTTAGCGAAATCCAGAACGACATTCAGAGCGACATCCAGAACGACATTCAGAACGACATCCAGAGCGACATTCAGGAGGCATTGGCCATGAATCACCGATTCATGCCCTTTGAAGAGAACGAAGATATTCTGGCCTTCACTCGCGCCTTTCAGCAACGATTCGAGCATCAGGTGGTCGCTTTGCAGGAAGCCCTGGATCCCATCCGGGGGATTGCCTACCCATCCCGCAGCGCACAAAAGCGTTCCGCTCCGCCCTGGAGCATACGCCGGCTGCTTCTCAAAAAATGGATCAATGCTCAAAATGAGAAAACAGCCATTCGGATTCTTGAATCCGATCTGGCTTCCCTTCCAGATTCGAATCAGAAGCTCCCCCCATTACCCCATAGCCTGGCTTTTATTTTTCGGGTTCATGATCAAGAAGTCTTTCTCGAGCAGGCCGGTGGCGATCATGGCGCGGCCCTACTTGGGCGATTTACGCCCTTTGACTCCAAGCTTTGGAAATCATGCAAGCGCATCATCGATACGGAAGTCCGCGCCCATCCCGATCTCCTTTTTGCCGACCTCGTTCAGATCGAGGACCTTCACTTAGGGAATATCGAGCGAAGGCTGCCTTTATACCCTTATGAAATCAGCTTGCATGAAGGCTCGGGCATTCGAAGAGAGCAGTGGATTCCCATCTCTGATCTCATGCTCTCCTTTATCCAGGGCAGGTTGGTGCTATGGAGCCGAAAGCATCGAAAGGAGGTGGTGGTTCGATTAAACAGCGCCTACAATGCGCAGATCAGTCCTCTTCCTGCGTTTCGGTTTCTTGCCGATTTCTCTGCGGCCGCGTATCGCCGTAGACTCCACTGGCAACTGGAAGACTACCTACCTGGGAAAGATCATTACCCTCGGCTGTATATGGGGAAAGTAATCCAGGGGCGCGAGACCTGGATCATCCAACGAAGCGACCCGAAATGCCCGATTCGATGGCCTGAAATCGAGCGCCACCTGAATTCGGGAACGAAAAACGAGATTCCCCCATACGTGTCCATAGACCGGGCAGATCATCAGCTCGTATTCAAACTCGATGAACCCTCGGACCGGGATCGACTTATTCACGAACTCCGCCACGCCGAGCGCTTATCACTCAGAGAATGGCTGCCACCCCGAAAAGCCTGGATTCGGGACGCGGCGGGAAAGACTTACAATGGCCAGGCAGTAGGCATCCTTTATGATCCTCAGCCGGCAAGAAGAGAAGTCATTGCAAGCAGGTTTTTTAAGGAAGGCAGCTGGTCGAAAAAACGAGAGGAAAGTCAGGCAGCTCAATGGATGTATTTCAAAATCTATCTGCCTGACGAACAGATCCCCTGGCTGTTCCGCCACTACCTCAGCCCCCTGCTTAAGCATGGGCATAAAAACCAGCCAGGGAAATCATGGTTTTTTGTTCGCTACCTGGATCCCGACCCGCATCTTCGCCTTCGGATTCACCGCCGGGGCGGCTGGGGAAAAGGCCGGACCGAAGCGCTGATCGCGACGCTGAGCGAATGCGAAAGGAATGGGGAAATCGCCCGGTTTGAGATCCGGCCCTATCAACCCGAATTCCTCCGTTATCCGCCCCCTCTGATCAATGAAATTGAAAGCTTGTTTTGCGCATCCAGCCTGTACATCGCCCGGCTATGGGATCAGCCGGGGCCTCTGTCTGCCTTTGCACTCCATTCGCCGCAAACGATTTGGCCGGCGATCGACGCCATCTGCCGAGGCCTGGGACTTCCCCTCCAAGCACGTAAAGTCCAGTTTGAAGGGCTGTTCAAATCCATATTGGCAAGCCATCAAAAAGAGGCATCTGCCTTTAGAACCACGAAGCGGCACCACGCCGAAGCTGTAAGATGCTGGAATCATAAAGACCCCGGATCTCTGGATCCGCCTTCATGGCTCCTTCCCTTCGTCGAAGAAATGGAAAATCGGGCGAGGAGCTTGGCGGCCAAGTGGTCCCCGCTATCGGAAGAAAAGCGCCGCAGCTTGATCGCCGACCTTATGCATATGCATCTGAATCGACAGATCGGTCCCCAGGGCCTGAGCCTCGAAATCATGGTCTACTACTTGGTCTGGAAAAAATATGAGCAGCAATACTATTTTGCCTCTCTCCCAGATGGGGGCCTGCCCTTACTTTGATCGGCCGCTTTGCAGAACATAGTTTCGAAACCATTTTTCGAACTCCTGCCGATATCCGCTGCTCACTTGGACCGGCCGAAGTCCTTCGCTCATCTGAATGAGATTTCCGTCCAAGCTCTGGACATGATCCAGGTTAATAATGAAGGATCGGTGAACCTGAATGAATCGCCCCTCGGGAAGATGGGCTTTCACTTCCTTTAAGGTAAGGTAGACAAGGATCGTTCGATCCTGCAAATGAAAACGCACATAGTTTTGCGCGGCCTCAATGCAGGCAAGATCTGCATAGGAGATCTTGATCCATCTCCCGCGACGCTCGGCGCGAATGAAAAAATAGGTTTCGCCTTCAGGACCTTTGGTGAACCGATACCCATCTCTGCATCGCTCGATGGTTTTCTGAAAGCGCGCCAGTGAAATGGGCTTGGCCAGAAAATCAAACACATCCCTTTCGAAAGCCTGAAGGGCGAAGTCTGGATGGGCCGTGGTAATTACGACCTGGGTTCGGGTGCTTATCAGGTTCACCATGTCCAGCCCCGAAAACTCCGGCATTTCAATGTCTAAGAAGGTGATATCGGGCCGTATTTCTCCGGAAGCAATGCGCTTCATGGCCACCAAGGGGTTGGTTTCTCCTTCAAGGTAGATCAGACCCGGCGTCAGAGCAATATGATGTCGGAGCACGTCAATGGCATGGAGCTCATTGTCAATAACATAACAGGTCATGCTTGAAACTGCAGTTTGAGGGTGAGGGAAAAATAAGGTGGCTCCCGGCGAAAATGAATCTCGCCTCGTCCGAATTCCAAAGTTTCGAGCCTCCGCTTTGTATTCAGCAGCCCCAGGCCCTCTCCCTTATATACCGAGGGCGCGATCAGGTTTCGGGTATGAAAAAGGAGCGCTGATTCGTCCAGTTTTAAAATGATACGGGCCGGATGGTTTGGATCATCTACTTTGCCATGCTTGAATAAGTTTT
>CAZYEZ010000124.1:0-6888 GCA_964646775.1 uncultured Chitinophagaceae bacterium
ATTGGTGGATACTGGGGGGTGCATCCCATCTATCTTCGGAATACAGATTTGACCACTTATGGCCTGACTGCCGGATTAAGTTTACCCTTTAGGAGATCTACGGACCGCATTCACGTGAGTATGGAATGGGGGTCCATGGGCACGCAACAGCAAGGGTTAATTCGGGAACAGTTTTTCCAGTTCTCCTTGGGAATCTCCCTCAATGATCGCTGGTTTATCCAAAGAAAATATGATTAACTCGGCATGGATTCATCGGGGCCGCGCGATGGCATGGCTGCTGTTTTTATCCTGTCTGGGCTTTAATTCCTGTAAGAACGACCCCCGCGAAATCGAGGCCTTGGTAGATCCCCGATCGGTGCAGGTAGATCGAGCCCAGGATGTGACCATTATTTTTTCGGAAAATGGCCTTACCCAGGCGCGACTGTTTGCCCAGGAGTTTATCCGCAATGACCAGGCCCTTCCTCCATATATTGATATGAAGGGCGATGTGCGTATGGAGCTTTTTGGAGATTCCCTGGAAACGGAGTCTGTGCTCACGGCAGGCTATGCGCGCTACTATGAAAAGCAAGGAAACATTTTGATTCGAGACCAGGTGGTTGTCCATAATCGAAAGGGAGAGAACCTGTTTACCGATGAACTGGTTTATCATCGGGATCGGGCCCGGTTTTATACGGAAAAGCCCGTACGTGTCGAGACCCCTGATCAGATCATCTACGGGGATGGCTTGGAGGCCAACGAAGATTTTAGCTGGTATGAGATTCTCCATCCCAAGGGGGTGGTTCAAGTGGAGAAATCCTCGATCCCGGACTAGAGGCGGGAATATTTTTCAGGGGGTCGGGTTTCCTGATTCGGTTTTGTTATTTTTGTTCGCTCATCATCTATAACCGTAAAATTCGGCGACTTACATCATGAAGAAAATTCTTTTAAGTATTCTGGCGGCCTTTCAGCTTTTTACTGCGCAGGCCGATGAGGGAATGTGGATTCCCAGTCTGATTGGAAAAAACTATGATGAAATGGTCCGACTGGGGCTTAAACTATCCCCGGAGGATTTGTACAGCATCAATCAGGCCAGCCTCAAGGATGCCATTGTTCAGTTTGGCCGGGGTTGCACCGGAGAAATGATCTCGGCCCAGGGGCTGTTGATGACCAATCACCACTGCGGATACGGGCAGATTGCGGCGCTCAGCTCGGTGGAGCACAACTACCTGGACGACGGGTTCTGGGCCTATAGCCTAGAGGAAGAACTCCCCGCCAAGGGTTTGTCGGTCATCTTCCTGCAAAATATCAAAGATGTAACCGAAGAGGTGGAATCCGCCTTGAAAAGAAAGAAAGGAAAGAAGCGGGACGAAGCATTGGAAAAAATAACCAAGGAGATCGAGACCCGCGCTTCTGAAGGCGGTAAGTATGAAGCCAGCCTGAAGTCCTATTTTAGCGGCAATCAGTATCTGGTTCTCACTTACAAACGCTATAAAGATGTTCGCCTGGTGGGCACGCCACCCAAGTCCCTGGGTAAGTTTGGCGGAGATACCGACAACTGGATGTGGCCACGTCATACCTGTGACTTCGCCCTGTTCCGGGTCTATGCAGGCAAAGACAATGAGCCGGCGGAGTATAGCAAAGATAACGTACCCTATAAGCCCAAGAAGTATTTGCCGATTTCCATTAAAGGCTTCGACGAAGGCGATTTTACCATGATCTTCGGATATCCGGGCCGGACGAATCGCTACGAAGTGGCGGCAGGCGTCTCGCAAGCCATCGAAGAGGTAAACCCCTCCATCGTGAAACTCAGAGAGAAGCGCTTGGCGATCATGAGGGAGCACATGGATAAGGATAAAGCCGTTTACTTAAAGTTGACAACTTCCTACTCTCAGATTTCCAATTACTGGAAGTATTTCATCGGCCAAACCGAGCAGCTTAAGCGTCTGAAGGTCGTCGACGAGAAAGCGAAGAAGGAAGCGGAGTTTACCCAATGGGCCCGGGAGCATGCACCGAAGTATAAGAATCTGATGGCTGATTATTCCGCGGCCTATCAACGCCGCCAGCCTTATGCGAAGCATCAGATTTATTATCGGGAAGGGTTTTTGGCCGCATACCTAAATCGTCTGGGCGCAAGTCTGGCACCGATGAAGGAAGAGCTTTCGCGCAATCGCCCCCAAGCCGACACCTTGGAAAAGCTGAAGACAAACCTGAAGCGGAACTACAAGCGGATGCTGGAAACGGTACATATGCCGACGGACAAAGATATATTTGCGGCCATGACGCGTATGTATTACGAAGACCTGCCCGCATCGCAAATCCCCGGGATCTATCAACAGGTGATCTTCCGTAAGTTCGGAGCAGCGGATGCCCAGAAAACCTATGAAGATTACGCGAATTATGTTTATGAGAACAGCTTCTTGACGGACAGCGTCCGCCTGGATCGTTTTCTGGAAAATCCAAGCTTGGAAGCGCTGAATGCGGACCCAGCCGTCGCCCATGCGATGAGTTTTGTAGAGAACTACAAAGACAATATGGAGGAGAAGCTGAAAAAATCGGCCGAGGAAATTGCCGAACTTAAGAAGACCTATGAAGCCGGACTCCTGGCCATGAATGAGGGCAAGCTCATGTACCCGGATGCGAACTCTACCATGCGTATCGCCTATGGGCAGATTCTGAGCTATGAGCCTCAGGACGCCGTTCATTATGACTACTACACTACTTTGGACGGTTTTGTCGAGAAAGTGAAGCCCGGGGATCCCGAGTTCGATGCACCCCAGGAGATCCTGGACCTGCATGCCAAGGGTGACTATGGGATCTACGCGAATGAAAAAGGCGAACTGGTGACCTGCTTTATATCCACCAATGACATTACCGGGGGGAACTCAGGCAGTGCCATTATCAATGGAAACGGAGAGTTCATCGGCATTGCCTTTGACGGGAACTGGGAAGCCATGAGTGGCGACATCGCCTTCGATAAAAAGTACAAGCGGACCATTAGCACCGATGCCCGGTTTATACTTTTTGTAATCGATAAAATTGGGAAGGCCCATAACCTCCTCGAGGAAATGGAAATCCGCAAGTAATCCAAAGATTGCTGGAGGCAAGAGACCTTATCAGGTCATCCGCCTTCCCCCCCCCAATTCAAGAAAACCCCCGGTAGTTCCGGGGGTTTTTTGCGCCCCTAGGGCAGCACTGTCGGTAAATAGAGGTAAACGGTAAAGTGGGAGATTAGTGAAGCGTCGATTCCAAGGCCTTGAACGTCGTAGCGGGGGATTGGTTTTCCCAAAGGATTCCATAGATGGATTGGGCAATGGGCAGGGTATAGGACCAGGCTTCGCAGATATGCATGGTTCCGCGGGCGCCATAGTACCCCTCGGCGACCATATTCATTTCCAGGGTGGCGTTCTTAACCGTGTAACCTTTGCCCAACATGTTTCCGAAGCCTCGATTTCGGCTGTGGAGGGAATAACAGGTAACCAGCAGGTCCCCCAAGTAGGCGCTGCTGTGAAAATCTGGCATGGGCTGCTCCTTATACTGATGTTGAAACACATGGGTCAGAAATCCATGCATCTCCCAGAACGCATTGCTGGCATAAACACTTAAGAAATTGTCCCCGTAGTCCAGGCCGTGGGCAATGCCGGCGCCAATGGCGTAGACGTTCTTGAGTACCGATGCCATTTGGACGCCGTAAACGTCATGATTGGTGATTCTCCGAATATAGTCGTTCTCAAAATCCTTGGAAACGGATGCGGTGATCTCCGGGTCGATCCCGGAGAAGGTCAAATAGGATAACCTTTCCTGGGCGACTTCTTCGGCATGACAGGGCCCGGAGATAACCACGTAGTTTTCCAAAACCATGCCTTTATGTTTTTGCATGTATTCATGCAAAAGCAGGTTGGACTGAGGTAAAATTCCTTTGATGGCAGAGACCACCACTTTATCCGCCCATTCATCCCGATCGATCCTGTCGAGCAATGATTCGATATAGGCAGAAGGGACGGATAAAATGATTGTGTCGGATTCGCGGACCAGGGCCTTTAAGTCATCGGTCGGAGCAATCAGTGCGCCGGGAAACTTCACCGAACTTAGATAGTGGGGGTTTTGTTTTTTTAATCGAACCTGTTCGGCCGTTTGGGGGTTTCGGAACCACCAGCGAATGGGCCGGCCATTGTCCGTAAGTATTTTTGCGAGGGCAGTCCCCCAGCTGCCATTACCTATGATACCAATCGTCTTTCCTGATTTTTTTCTTTTATCCTCTTGCAACATGATCATGGCTTGGAACGATGCCGATTCGGCTCGCCCGCTTATTTTGAATCCATCTCAAAGAGCTTGTCTTTGTCGGTAACTTGAACTCGAGATCCTTCCCTGAGCGTTCGGGAGATGGCTCCGTAGGGAGCTGCCACCACCTGCTGGCCTTCTTCTAGGCCCTCGACGATCTGGATATATTCCAAATCCTGAATCCCGGTTTTTACGTCTTGAATCTGCACTTTACTGGTCTGGGGATCGTAGAGAAATACCACTTGACGCAGGTCGGTAAGGGGTAGCCCTTGGGCAGCCCGCAGGTCTTTAAGGCTATCGGGCCAGTCTCGGGTCGTAACGGCGTGGATGGGTACCGCCAAAACGTCCGACTCTTTGCGGGTCTCGATATCCACCGATGCCGACATGCCCGGCTTGAAGACAAATCTTCTTCCGGGAATCACCAAGTCCGCATATGAGGTGGGTAGGATCAGGATGTGTACGGTGTAATTGGTCACCTGATCGGCGCTCAGGGTGGCGCCCAGCAGATTGCTGGATACCGCAATTTTGGTAACCACGCCCCGAAAATCCCGATTTCTGTATGCGTCGGTCTGAATGCGGGCCGTATCCCCCAGTTTTACTTTCCCAATATCTGTTTCGCTGACATCTACCCGTACTTCAATGCGGCTTAGGTCGGCGATGGTGAGCATCTCTGTACCCGCCATCTGGGCCGTACCAACCACCCGCTCTCCTTTCTTTACGTTTAGCTGAGAGATGATCCCCGAGGTAGGGGCGTAGATGGCGGTCCGGTGGAGGTTTTCTCGCGCCTGGTTCAAATTAGCCATCGCCGCCTCGACGCTATATCTTCCCCCGGCCACATTGGCCTGGGAGGCTTCATAGCTGGCTTTCGCGGAAAGATAGCTGGCTTCTGCCTGTTCAAATTCTGCGGCGGAGATCACCCGATCTTCAAATAACATTTTATGCCGCAGGTAATTGGACTGCGCCTGTTGGAACTGAGCCCGATGCTGGGCCACCAGCTCCCGGGAGTTCTCGACGCGAGACCGGGTCTCGGCGACCTGAGCCTGGGCTTGGGAAACCACGGAGCTGTATATATTGGCGTTGATGCGCACGAGCAGTTGGCCTCGAGAAACGCTGTCTCCTTCTTCCACCGTCAGCTCAATGATTTCTCCGCTGACCTCCGGGCTGATTTTCACTTCGTTTTCTGGATAGATTTTCCCGCTTGCCGTCACGGTTTCAACCAGCATTCTTGGCTTGGCGGCCTCGATCGCCACAGGAATGCCATCCCCGCCGCCGGACTTGCCGAATACGATAAGCAGGATAATGATCAGCAGCAATCCGCCAATCAGGAGCCATTGGGTTCTTTTACGCATGAGTAGGGTGGCTTAGCGAATTCAGGAACATAAACGCAAAACTAATAGGGAATCTTTGGAATCTGCCAATCATTTTGCGAAATTAAAGAATCTGAAACGAATCCCATTATCTGACCGAGGAGCCGGGTTCGGTTTCGTCCGGAGCCGAGACCATGACCAAATTGCCCGCGGCATCCTCGGCCATGAGAATCATTCCCTGGCTCATGATACCGCGGAGTTTTCGGGGGGCTAGATTCGCCAGCACCAATACCTGCCTGCCCGCAAGTTCCTCTTCCTGAAAATGGGCGGCAATGCCGGAGACAATCGTACGCTTTTCGAAGCCCAGGTCCACTTCCAATTGGAGGAGGCGGTCCGTATTTTTGACTTTCTGGGCCGAAAGAATCCTTCCTGTGCGTAAGTCCATTTTCTCAAAATCTTCAAAGGAAATCGGCGGCTTCAGGATCGGATCCGGGCTGGATTCCTTCGAAGTTTCGTTTCCTTCTGCGGATTGGGTTGCACGGTGGAGTTTTTCTAATTGTGCCATGATCTTTTCGTCTTCAATTTTATGGAATAGGAGCTCGGGCGGACGCAAGGGATATCTAGGCCGAACCAGATCCATGCGCCCGGCATTTTCCCATTCCAGCATCCGGTCCACGACTTTGAGCATATGGCAAATCTTTTTTGCCGTAAAGGGCAGAAATGGATGGGAAAGGATGGCCAGGTTAGCCGTCAGCTGAAGGCATAGGTGGAGGCACTGGTCAATCTTTTTTTGATTTTCGGGTTCTGCCTCCAGGGTTTTGGCCAAAATCCATGGCTCCCGAATCTGTAAGTACCGATTCCCCTTACGAGCAAGATCTATGAGTTCAAACAAAGCGTCCCGAAAGTGAAATCTTTCCAAATGGGCCGCCATCTTCTCGGCCGCCGTTTTGATATCCTCGATGAGGTTTCGGTCGATTTCTTCTTCGATCTCCGGATGGTAGGAGGGGACCCGACCCCCGCAGAGCTTGTGCATGAGTACCATGGTACGATGAACAAAGTTTCCAAATATGGCTACCAGTTCGTTGTTGTTGCGGTCCTGGAAGTCTTTCCAGGTAAAGTCATTGTCTTTGGTCTCGGGAGCATTCGCACAGAGTACATAGCGAAGGACGTCTTGGGAGCCGGGGAAGTCTTCGAGGTATTCGTGAACCCAGACTGCCCAGTTCCGGGATGTCGATACTTTTTCTCCTTCGATATTTAGGAACTCATTGGCCGGAACCTGTTTGGGAAGCACGTAGCCGCCCAAGGCTTTGAGAATGGCCGGGAA
>CAZYEZ010000125.1:0-6834 GCA_964646775.1 uncultured Chitinophagaceae bacterium
GAGAAAAATCCCGATATGAAAATAAGTGGATGCGCTGATGTCGTAAAAAGGGCTAAAAGGGATATTCGCGTTCGTTTGGCGGAGAACCGCTAAAAAAGCGCCGACAAAGTAGAAGCAGCTTCCGATAATGAAATAACTTCGGAATACAGAACGTACCTTGTACATGACCCATACAATCGCCACCAGACTCATGGGCAAGATCACCAGTCGGGAAACGATAAAAAAGAGATCTTCATGCGTAGCAATGTAAGGGTAAACAAGCCAGTACACGATGCCGTATACGCCATTTATTCCTGCCAGTATCGTGATCCACTTCGCTAAACGAGGTGCCTGTTTTTTGACATCCAATAAGGATAAAGTAAACAAGCAATATGCAAATAAAGCGAGCAGGGTTGTCATCTCTAGGGTGCGTTTGGCCATGCCGGAGGCTGGTTGGAACGTCCAAGTCCACCACTGATAAGAGGACAGGTTGATAAATGACCCGATGAGACTAAAGAACAAAAACAAGAAATAATAAAGGTAGATAGCCTCCCGATTGTAGAGATACAACAGCAAGATAAAAAAGGCCAGCAGGCCGATGGCTCCGATAAACAGCAACCCACCCGCATACGTGCGGTGATAGTATTGTTTTGTGGAAAGAGAGATATGCTCGTCGCCTACCGTCGAGGATGCCAACATGTCCGCATAAATAGCTGGACCTTCTACCCCTGATATTTTGCCGTCTAAAAGTTCACCCCGCCCATCGGAGGACTGCGCCTTGCACAGACCGCATAGCGCTCCCCCAACGAAAAGCAAAATACATAAAACGTATCTACTCATGTCCGTATGATCATAAACAGAAATGTTTTAAAAATTAGACAAACCGGTCGATTTGGGGCGATGGAATGCGTATTCATGGCCTGCTGATGATTAAAACAGGTGTTTCGATGAGAATTTGGAAAATGAGCATGTGGACAATAAGCTGTTTTCCCGAATACTCATCCATACGGTGGTCTTGTTCGCTCAAAAAGGGAGAATACTCATTGGCAAGGGTATCTTCTTAGGACGAGCCTTAATATTGCGAACAAGGGAATACCAAAATAGTTACTTCCTACGCCCGCATTAATATCGGTTACGGTACCACAGTTTAAAGGGTTTAAAGGATTGTAGGATTGTACAGCATCAGTAATGTCGGTCAGGTAGGGCATTTGAACACTTCTACCAGTTAAATCAACCATAATTAAAATTAAAAAAACAATGAAAAGTTTTACAAAACGTCCATTCAGGAATTATGCGTTTATGACCGTATGCAGTGCGGCCGTATTATTTGCTTCCTGCTCCAAAGAAGACAAACCGGAGCCGGAAAAGCCAACGCCAGAACCTATTGTACTGGACTGCAGTTATTTTGAAGCTAACCCCAATGTCCATCTAGCTGATGACCCCGATGCACCGATAGACTATATTATAAAGTGTGACCCCATGACCAGTGGAGACTTTATTATAGATGCCGGGGTGGTGATTGCCTTTGAGAGCGATGCTGGATTAAGGTTAGGTAAGTACGGGAACGGCAAAATCCAAATGAACGGAACCGCCGACAAACCGATTATCCTGACCGGAACGCAAAAGGTTAAAGGATCGTGGCGAGGGGTCCAGATTTCTAGTGACAACCCCGCCAATCAGATGAGTTATGTAACCATAGAATACGCCGGACAAACCGGTCGTGGCGGCTGGGCATTGCAAGGTTCTCTCATAGGTACCTATGATGCCGTGTTGAAAATGGATCATTGCACCGTTCAGCATGGACACCTCATTGGATTTCATTGGATTGATAATTCGAAATCGTTAACCCTTTCCAACAGTACTTTTACTGGTAATGATATCCCGATTGAAACCTCTGTAAACCACATCAACTCCATCGATGGAAGCAGTACCTACACGGGCAATGTAAACGATTATATTAAATTGACAGGACACGATGTTCGTAAGGATGTAAGCTTTCATAAAACCGACGTTCCTTTTCTTTCTGAAGGGTTCAAGCCCGATAATGAGGCGATCCGCAAATTTACCTTTGAACCAGGCGTTACCCTGCGTATGGAAGCCGGAAGCCTGATAAGATTTCAGAACGCGTTTCATTACAATCACGAGGTCATTATGGTAGGAACATCGAATGACCGGATCACCATTGAAGGAGCAGAAGACGTACCGGGGTATTGGGAAGGTATTCGCTTTGATGCAAACACCAATCCACTAAATGAAATCGCGTTTTTGGATTTGGCTAATGCAGGGAAAACCAGCGGGTATCCTAATGGTGCTATTCAATTAGAAAGTAGCGATCTCTTTTTGAAGGTTCACGATGTGAATTTTATCAGCTGTTTTGAATATGCGGTTAGTGTCCAACACCCGGGTAATATCAATTTCAGTTACAGCAACTTGAATTTGGACAATACACCAAAAATGTTCTCTGACTGGATCGGAACTGAGATTACTAACCCTTAGAAGAGGGTATCCTTATGAAATTGTAAGTTTCCTCATGATTTAAATACTTGTGGGTGCTGCTATGTAGCACCCACTTGCTTCTGTGCCGACATGATTAAGTATCCGCCTGAGGGACAGAAATTACATCTGGCTCTTCAACATGCCGACCCTTTCCGCAGTCAAACTGCAATTTTACATTGCATGGGATTCCTTTGGTATAAACACGTGGAAAGTAACGATGAAAAAATGTTTCAAAGGAAATTCACTGCAATCATTGATAATAGGAAATAGCGTCGTATAATTGTACCATCGAAATGGCACAACAGGACAAGATCAATGAGACTGCTTCTCATATAAGTAATTGTATTAAGAATATCGATGATTGGATTGCTTATAGTAAAACGCATTCTAAAGAAGATGCCCACAGGCAGCTCGAAGCCACCTTGGTGAATTTGACGGCGGAACTGAAGGAGATCCGGAATAAAAGTTTCAAACGCGAAGTAGAAGCAAAATGGTATGCGTTGAAGGTTCGAGCATTGGAGTCCATCAGTCAGGAAATCAAACAAATGCAAGATGGGCGTTCTTTCGAAGGCTATGGGAGTAAAACAAGCGATCATCAAGGAGTCGAATAACGATTATTGTTCCGCCCTGAAGATTTTCTCTTTCATGTCCAGGTTCGAACTTCTCCTTTTTTCTATTTCTGTTAATTCTCAGATTGAGTTTTTGTGAAGCGCGAAGCGGCGAGGTAATAGTTCTTAGCTTTGAATGAATGGGTCAAGCAAGGCGACATATATGGCAAGTAAAGCATGTCTTATTGATATGGCTGATGCTTTTCGCCTTGACGCCTTGTGTGATTAAGGAAACGCTGTTCGGTGGTGCAAGCCCGGAGTTTGAAAAACCAAAGAATAAGTCGAGAGCGACGGTAGCAGCATCTCTGTGTTCGTATCTTCTAAATGATAAGCAACAAAGCTCCGTTTCGGTAAATGCAAACATCGACCCAAAGACGGAACATTTCCTATCCATGGGCAACTCGTTTTTTGTAATTCGCACCCAAAGGATAGGCGCCCATATCTCCGGAACTTATTCCGGAAACAGCCCACCAAAGTATATTCTGTTTAAGCGTCTACGGCTTGATGTCTTGGCTTAATGTTCTCAGGCCAACCATCAATGTTTACGTTTAAATAAAATATACATCAACATGAAACCTCTCACCCAAGGTGCTGCCAGCTCCATGGCAGGACTTTTTACATTGTCTCTCCGCTGGGTTATTGGATGGACCTATTTTTCTGCTTTTTGGCGGAGACTTATTCTAGACAACAAACTTATTCCCGAGGAAGCCGGATACATTGGCGAAAAATTCAATCACTTTTTGCCGAATGCTTTGTTTATAAAGCCGCTCATTGAATACCTCGTTTCACACCCCGAAATATTACAGTTTTCAATGGTCTTATTCACCATTGTGGAAGCCGTGGTCGGGCTATTCATTCTACTCGGACTCTTTACAAGGCTCATGAGCATAGGCGTGTTTTCTTTGGCCATGGGTATTCTGCTGGGCGCGGGTTGGATAGGTACTACCTGCCTTGACGAATGGCAAATCGGCGTATTGGGAATCGCGGGTGGATTTACCCTATTCCTCACAGGTAGCGCCGCTTATTCGATGGATCACTATCTTATGAATAAGAGTTACTCATTTACCCATAGAAAATGGTTTTCGTTCTTAGGTTCAGGGGCCCTTCCCATTCCTAACATAAAGCCTATTGTATTGGCTGTTTCGCTGTTCATTTTTGGGCTGACCCTGTTTACCAACCAGTACTATCATGGCGGGGTATTTGGGGAACTGCATAATAAATCTGTAAAACCGAAGGTGGAGATCACGGATGTGAAACTTCAGGACTCAAAACTTAGCTTTCAAATATTTCGGGTGGAGGGCGCTGATGTATACGGCTCTTTCCTGATTGGCATCACCATACTGGACGAGAAGGAACAGGTGGTGACCTCCCTGAATCAGAATGAATTGGCGGAGTTCCCCGAAAATAATATTCACAATCATTATGTGGCTAGAATCAAACCGGGAAAGCATAGTTTAATTATTCCGCTCGGTGCGAAAGCCGATATAACCCTGGATGTAGAAGGCTTGGGGGTAAAGGAAAACTATTCGATTAAACTTACTGATATCAGCGGAGTCGAATGGTCAGCCAAGATATAGCAATTGACCGCTTTTGGATAGCTGCCGCAAATCGCGGCAGCTATCCATGATCGACAGGTATCACGACAAAGAAACACATAAGCGGGATGAATGCTTTGCGGGTTAAGACCCGTACAGATTTTCAAATCCAGCGGCTTGATTCGCACGAAAAATCATTCCGAATGCGAATCGGTTAGTTCCCGTTTATTCGTTAAATTACATGTTATTGGAAAGGCCCTAGATCAGGGCCAGTTTTTTTAAACGTCAAAAAAAGCGCATGGCAACAACAAAAGAACTCGTAGATCAGATTAATCAGCTCTTTATGGAGAACAAGATGGATGCATTCATGGATTATATGGCCGAGGACGTAGTTTGGGATATGTATGCTTCGAGCATGGGGCATATGCGTTTAGAGGGGAAGAATGCACTCCTGGCCATGGGGGGCCAGGATACGCCGGAGCATACCAGCTTTCAATTTGGAACCACGGTGATCGAAGGAAATCGCGCATCGGTGCAAGGCTCATCAACGAAAAAGAAAGGAGACGGCACGGAGATTGAGAGCCACTTTTGTGAGGTCTATCAGTTTGAAGGGGACAAGATTGTGCATATCTCTTCCTATATCGTCGATCGAATAAAGGAATAGGCGACGGGTCTCCACGGGGGTTTGCTCTGTCCATAGAGCGGACGAACCCAATCATCCAAACACTGCGTTTCAGGCCTACTGTTTATCCGGATGGGCCTGGCGATCTAGCGCCGTTTAGGCGACCAAGTCATTTTAATTCATGTTGGAAATCTGCAAGCTATGACCAAAGATCTGGGATGGTTAAACCGGAAGGAATATCCCTTTGAATCAAAATACCTTAATATGGATGGGCATACCATGCATTATATCGACGAGGGAGAAGGTTCGAACTGGCTGTTTGTTCATGGAACCCCATCATGGAGCTTTGAGTTTAGGAAGCAGATAGATGCCTTAAGCGCTCGGTCGCGCTGTCTGGCTATCGACCATTTGGGATTTGGGTTATCAGATAAACCCAAAGACTACCCTTATTCCACCCGAAAACACGCGAGGAATCTGGAGCGCTTTGTACTTGAGAAAGATCTCAAGGATATCACTTTAGTCATGCATGATTTTGGTGGTCCCATAGGCATGGACTTTGCCGTCCGTCATCCTGAAAGGGTAGCTCAATTTGTTTTCTTAAATACTTGGCTATGGCGCAGCGACTCGGATCCTGAGTTTAAAAAGATGAGCCGGTTCCTACGAAGCCCTTTGATGCCCTTCTTATATAGAAACCTAAATTTTTCCCCTCGCTTTCTCATGCCTTCATCCTTTGGAGCGCGTAAAATGGACCGAAATCTTCACCAACATTATCTGAGGCCGTTTTCGCGGAAAAAATACAGAGAGGGGCCCTTGGCCTTTGCGCATTCGCTTTACAGGGATCAGGATTATTTCGGGAAACTCTGGAAAGACAAGGCAGCGGTAAACCAGAAGACTACGTTGATCATTTGGGGAATGAAAGACCCCGTGATTAAAGCGCCCTTGCTGGACAAGCTGGCAGAAGGTTTTCCCCAGTCCACCGTTTTGCGGCTAGAGCATGCCGGTCATTATCCCCAGGAAGAGTATCCTCAGGAAGTCGCCGATGCCATGGTGTCTTTTGCTCAAAGAAATCCATGAAGGAGCGCAATTTCTGGGATTCAAGCATCGTCGGCGAGGTAGGGGTACCTGCCCTTCCCAAAGAACTGTTTGGGACTTTGGCCTGAGAAGGCTTTGAAATCCCGATAGAAATGAGAGGGGTCTGCATAGCCAGAGGCATAGGCTATATCCTGACACCGCCAATCCGTTTGATGAGAAAAGGCTATGGCCTTCTGAAACCGGCAAATGCGCATGAATGCTTGGGGGTTAAATCCGGTATACTGGAGAAACTGCCTTGCAAACTGCCGCTCCGAAAGATAATAGCGCGCGGCCAAATCATGAACCTTCAAAGGTTCCTGGGAAGTGAGAAGAGTGCGAACGGCCTTCATAACCGGGAGCGATGGAATGGGCTTCCTCCCCAATTGGGTGTAGAGGAAAGATTCAATGATGTTTATTCGTGCTTCCGTGGAGCGGGCCAGCACCATTTGCTCTTCCAGGATTTGTCCTCGCTTACCCCATAGATCGATGAGGTCTACCATCTGATGAGTGATGGTGGAAGCCG
>CAZYEZ010000126.1:0-6757 GCA_964646775.1 uncultured Chitinophagaceae bacterium
CCCGAAGGTCATGGAGGAGGATCATATCGTAGAGCATCGAGACACCATCCTTGATTCTCCTCCCGACATCCTGCTTACTAACTTCAAAATGCTCGATTATGCACTGATGAAGCACAATTTCCAAAGATTGTGGAGACATAATTTTGCCGATGTTAGTCTGTTCCGATTTTTAGTGCTGGATGAGTTGCATACGTATGATGGGGCTCAAGGAACCGATGTGGCTAATTTGATTCGCCGCCTGAAGTTGAAGTTAACGATTGTACCGGGCCAACTGTGTCCAATCGGGACATCAGCTACCATGGGGACGGGCGCGGAGGCTCCAGGACTGCTTTCGGATTATGCCACCAAGGTATTTGGCGAGGTTATAGGCACGGACGCGCTGATTACTGAAAGCAGGGTATCGCCGGATGAGTTCTTTGGGGATGATGAACAGCTGAACGATTTCATACCGTTACCCAATCGACTAAAAGATTTAGTCTACCACGAAAGAGACAACTTTGAATCGTACATAAAAGCACATATCGATATTTGGCAACAGGATGAAGCGCATTTGGCGAAAGGTTTGAAACAGCTGAAAATAGTCAAGGACTTGGTGGTCATCATTAATCGGGGCGATGGAATAAAACGGGAAGAAGAGATTTTGAAGGAGCTTTCGCTGATTAACAAGCCTTTTAGACAATTGGCTCAATGGGACGAAACAAATCAATACAGCCCTAAGGCTCGAGTACTGGAGTCTCTTTTGGCATTAATCTCAACCGCGAAAGATACGGAGAATAATCGTTCGCCCTTCATGTACTTGCAGGTACAGTTATGGGTGCGGGAACTGAGCGGAGTGCAATACACGATAGAGAGTCCCGCCAAGTTTTCATTCCGTGACCAAGTGGATGCAAAAAAAGAGATATCCGCGATGCCTCCATGGTATTGTAGAGAGTGCAACAGCTCGGGATGGTTGGGTGTTAAACCCGAGGACAAGGATGCGTTCAGCAGGGATATCAACGACGTGTATGATCGCTTTTTCAGCCATAATAAAAACCTGTATTTTATTCTTCCGGAAGGGGAACTCTCTCTTTCTGATTTTGAGGCTACAGGATATAAGCCCGATGATTTCCTGCAAGTAAAAATAGATCCGGTTACCCTTAAAGTGGTCGATAAGCGGAAAGAAGGGTTCGGAATACAGGCATTGCGAAAGGTAAAGGACAACAAGGCCGAGCATATCTGTCCTTGTTGTAACAATGCCAACACCGTAGCAATTATCGGAACAAAAATCCCCACCCTGAGCTCCATTGCCGTAAGCCAGACCTTGGCGACCGATTTGGACATTACGGTGGAAAGAGATAGAAAGGTGCTCGCGTTTAGCAACTCTGTTCAAGATGCCGCGCATCAAGCAGGATTTATTGAGAGCAGAAATTATCGATTTACATTTAGAGCGTCTATACAAAAAGTCATCAACGGTTTAGAGCGTCCAATAAGACTTAATGAACTGGCTGATCAATTCATATCGTACTGGAAATTAAATGGAGATGAAACAGGCCAAGATCATTTGAGCGGATACGCTTATCGTTTTTTTCCGAAAGATTATATCGGCAAGGCATCTCCCAGGGATTATATAGTTTCTTCGGGGGATGCCACTTATTATGCACCTCACTTCATAGAAGAACTGGACGAAAGGGTTCGTTGGGAAATATATTCCGAGTTTGGCTTCAGTTCGCGCATTGGACGCACGCTGGAGAAAACCGGTGCTTCATCCACCTATTTCGACACCTCTTTGTTGAATGCAGCGTGGGATAAGATGAAGGAGTGGATTGAGCAGAATGATGTAAGCAGAACAATACGGAAAGAGGTTTTTATCAGGTTTACCAATTTAGTACTTCATAGAGTACGCACCCGCGGGGGCATAGATCACGCTTATTACTCCAAATTCAGGTCTGAAAAACTAAGTCTTTGGGACTTGAACTGGCAAAGAGATAATCGCCATTTTCTTAATCCTTCTTATCATCCTAACAGGTCGCGTTTTCCCAAATTATTAACCACCCAGGGCTCGCGAGATAACCTGCTGGATACTACCACCGCCCGAAACAGCAATTGGTTTCATGACTATTTTATACAAACCTTTATGCAAGCATCGGTAACTACCGACTTCGTCAACGAGTTTTACGAACAATGGACGGCAGCATTGACGGATGTGGGAATCCTGAACCAAGAGATGGCAAGCGACCATAAGACCTATGCTATCAACGCGGACGCTGTTTGGGTGGCCAAGCATGTGAATGAGTTTGCCTGTTCGAAGTGCGAGGATATTTTACATTCACACGATGAATTGGAGATGGTAAATGAGGGTGTCTGTCTGAATTATCGGTGTACGGGACATTATCACGCGAACGAACAGACTGAAAAAAACTACTACAACGCGGTCTATAACCGAAACCGTTTCCCCCGGATATACGCGCGGGAGCATACGGGTTTATTAGACAGGCAGGTGCGTGAACAATTGGAGGTGAGCTTTAAGAGAAGAAACCGGTTTGATTCGCCCAATACGTTGATCGCAACGAATACCCTGGAGATGGGAATCGATATAGGGAGCCTAAATACGGCATACAATAACAGTATCCCGCCCTTACCTTCCAACTTCTTACAGCGTGTGGGTCGTGCTGGACGAAGCTCGGGTTCCGCTTTGGTGGTGAACTTTGCCAAGAATCAAAACCACGACCTCTATTATTATGCCGATCCTATGGAGATGCTGAGAGGAGAGGTGAACACGCCTGGTTGTTATTTAGAAGCCAAGGATATTTTAAGACGGCATTTTACGGCTTATTGCTTCGATTGCTGGGTTACGGAGGATCCGGAGGAGAATACGATTCCAACTTTCGTGAGGGATTTAAGGTTGAAAACAAGAAACTTGACAGATAGCAACTTTTTCATCAACAGGTTAAACAATTTTGTAAAGAAGAATAGGTCTTGGCTGGTGAACGAGTTTCTTAAACAGTACCCGTCAAAAATTGCAGAAGAGGTGTTTCCCGAGATTGATAATACGCTCACTTCGGGAGCATTTTACGATAATCTGCTCTCTGTTTTCACAAAGATAAAAGAGGAACTGCAGGCCATCGAAGAGCGACAAATTGAATTGGACAAGGAACGGCAGAGCCTGAACTTGGCTACAGGGGATCCGCTTTACGATGAGTACACGCGAGAAAAAAGAAATTTGCGTGGCGTGAAAAAATCCATTGTCGCCCGCAATGTATTGGAACATATGACGAACGTGGGGATTCTACCCAATTACGCGTTTCCTGAAACAGGGGTTCAGCTTCATGCTCATGTGATGAGTTCAACGCTTAAAGGAAGTATGAACAAGACACTCGACAAAGATTTCGAACTGATAAGACCTGCCCACCAAGCTATTAAAGAACTGGCTCCCGAGAATTTTTTTTACACGCAGGGATATTGTTTTGAAGTAAGCGGTGTCAACACCTTCGATTGGAGTGATCAAGCGGTTTTTCACAACAAGCGGTTTTGTTCTAAATGCGACCATCTGGAGATTGATAGCTTGGCAAGCAAGGGGAACTGTCCCAAGTGTGGCGACCCATCATGGGCTTCCTCATCAAACGTGCATCGGTTTGCCAAATTACTTTCGGTGAAATCATTTAATAGCGAAGCGCGCTCGCGCTTAACGGATGCGAAGGATGATAGGGATGTACAAAATTACCAATTGATGCATCATGTTGCTTTTGAGCCAAATAGTTCTGAGGGCGCGTGGGTGTTAAAGGAAATTCCGTTCGGGATTGAATTCGTGAAGAATGCATCCATCACCACCGTAAACTATGGGCGGGTGGATGGCAAAGATGCCCGAAGAATTAAAATAAATGATACAGAAGCATTGACTAAAGGGTTTGTTACCTGCAGGTCGTGTGGGAAATCGGCTTCGGCAACCCACCTGCTTAAAGAAGCAAAAGAGTTTCATTACGGGTATTGTAAACATCGGGATGTCAAATATAAACCGGGGGAAACAAACGATGTGTTTGAAGAGGTTTATTTTTTCAGAGAGATGCGCACAGAGATTTTAAAGATTATCCTGCCCGTGCAGGAGTTTAACAGCGAAACAGATATTAGAATGTTTCAGGCAGGATTAGAGCTGGGGTTAAAAAAATATTTTAAAGGAAACCCGAGCCATATTAGGGTCTTGTCCTACCGAGAATACAATCAACAGACCGACAAATTCGACCGTTTTTTATTGCTGTATGATACTATTCCGGGAGGTACGGGTTACCTGAAACAGCTATTCGCACGGGAAGAGTTCACCCACCTTTTAAGGGAGAGCTACGAAGCCATCAGGGATTGCACGTGCCAGTTGGAAGAACATGATGGTTGCTATCAATGTATTTACTCCTATGGGAATCAGTATAGCCGGGCGGACTTAAGCCGTAAACGGGCGGAGGAGTGGTTCGAAAGAATATACAAGAATTCAGAACAGTGGGTTAAAGAGGACAATGGACTGGGGGCTCTTACCAATTCCGGAAAAATAGAAGAGTCGGAACTGGAGGAGAGATTTGTTAAGTTGATCCAACTATTCACGGAAAATAGCGAAGGGTGTGAATTTAAATCGAGAAAAGAAGAGGGATTGGTTTTTTATGAATTGAGTATCAACGAAGGTGATACGGAGGCTTTGTACTGGATTCGACCTCAAGTATCCTTAGGTCCCAAGGACGGCATAGCATATAGCACAAGGGTTGATTTCTTGATCGTCTGCGCCAACTATTCTTTCAAAGGAGTATCTTATACGGAAGAAGTACCGAAGATAGCCTTGTACCTCGATGGTTACCAATTTCATGCATCGAACGAACACAACGTGTTTGAAAAAGATATCAAGATTCGCCAAGCGATAGCCCAACAACCGGAATACAGAAGTTGGACGCTTACCTGGAACGACTTGGACAACCTACAGGAGATAATAGAGAGAACTGGTAGTGGGCATGATGAACTATATAAAAATTATCAGGCGTTTTTTTTAAGGAATTACGTGGAAAAACTAATGCATACCATACGTAACGGCGAGATCGTGAATTATGCCTTGCCTGCAAATAATTTTTTACGCTTGTGGAATCAACTATTGACACCTCAAATAAGCTTGTTTAAAAGATCGTGGCTTACATACTTGGGGTCATGGACAGAGAAGTTGCTGGAACCATCATTTAATCCGGACTCATTACATCTCCTGGTATCAAAAGAGCTTACCTACGATAGTTATATCAAGAATAACAGAGTGACTGATTTTGATGCCCTCATACCGGTTCAACATGGAGCCTCCACTCGTTTTGCCGATTGGAATATTTGGGTCAATATGAAGAGTGGAAAAAATTATTCTTATCTTCAACTGAAAGATTTATCAGAGATTGATAAGGGCGAATGGGAATATTTTTGGCATATCTTCAATCTTTATCAAACCTCCGAAGATGTCCATTCTGTACTGGAGGAAGCAGGGGGCAAAACGGTGCTATCGAAGAATATCTTGCTTGAAGAGTTGAAACAGTTGTACGAACCGTACCTATACCCTGTTTTGGCACAAGCAGTAGAAAAAAAACTTATTAATCCCGATAATATGGATTATTTGGACTCGTGGTTGGATGAAAACGGGGATATATTAGCGGATGCTGAATTGGTGTTGACAATACCAAAAATTGCCATTTCTCCCTACTCCGACGAAAGCAGGAAGATTTTGAATGATGCAGGATTTACCATTTACAATAAGGAACAATTAAGCGATATAGTACTATGAAACTTTTTATTTACGATAAGTTTTGGGACGCCTTTTTAAAAATAAACAAAGGTACTCAAAGCAAGGTGACCGATTTTATCAGCAAGTTCAGAAATAATTCTAAAAGTGCGGCCATCAATCTGGAATCAATAAGCACGTTTAAAGATCAATCGTTGCGCACGGCACGTATAGATCAAAAATACAGGGCTATCCTTAAAGAGGTGAAAGCGGATGATTTATACCTGTTGGTCTGGGTAGATAACCATGACGAGGCGATGGAGTGGGCAAAAAATAAACGTATTGACTGGAATGAACAGACGCAAGCATATCAAGTGTTTAGTTTGGATGAAGGCATCGAGCAAGAAGGAGACAGAAAGGAGGATATCCCTGATCTATTTATGAATAAATACCGTGATAAGGAGTTGATTGAGCTGGGAGTTCCCGAAGTGTTGGTACCATCGGTGTTAAAAGTCAATGATTTTGACGATCTGGATAAGCTGGAAAGCTATTTACCTGAAGATGTTTTTGAGAACCTTTTTTACCTGTTGGACGGTGCCCATATAGACAACTTGATCACGAGTATTCGTGAAGGCTTGGACGAGGAAAGCTCTATCAATAGCAAGAATAACGCACGGTCGTTTATTGAACTTACCGATGATGAGATGCTGAATGAGGCTTTGCAGGGTTCTTTACAGAAATGGAAATATTACCTACATCCTTCACAGGCGGCATATGTATACGGTAAATTTAAAGGAGCGATTAAACTTTCAGGGGGTGCGGGAACAGGTAAAACAGTGGCTGCATTGCATCGTTTGAAGTTTTTAGCAGCACAGAAAACTGACCATGAGCCTATCCTTTTTACCACCTTCACCAAAGAGCTGACAGAGAATTTGAGATCATTGGCATTGGGGTTAAACATCAACGAGAGCGCATTTCATATAGAGAATATAGATTCATTGGCATTCAGGCTTGCACAGAAATACCACTTGTTGCCAGGTACAGCCAAACTGT
>CAZYEZ010000127.1:0-6746 GCA_964646775.1 uncultured Chitinophagaceae bacterium
TCCTACCGCTGCAAGTTCAGTTCTTCGTCCAACTGCCAAACTATGATCCTATCCTATCAATGGCTATGCTCCTATCTCCCTGCGCCCATATCTGTGGAAGAAATGAGCCAATACCTTACCGCACTTGGCTTGGAAGTCGAAGGCGTTGAAAAGGTTGAAGCGGTTCCGGGGAGCCTCGAAGGACTCATTGTAGCCCAAGTTCTTGAAGTTCGGCCTCATCCGAATGCAGATCGCCTCCGCTGTGCCCGCGTGGATGGGGGAGGAGGGAAACAATACGAAGTGGTTTGCGGTGCCGCAAATCTAGCCCAAGGCCAAAAAGTTGTCTTTGCCCCCGTAGGTACCCGGATACACCCCATTAACGGCGAGCCTTTTGAAATCAAAAAGGCCAAAATACGTGGGGAACTTAGCGAGGGGATGATTTGTGCGGAAGATGAGATTGGAATGGGTCATGATCACGATGGAATCATGGTTTTGGATCCCGAAGCATCTGTGGGGCAGTCGGCAGCGGACTACTTCCAGCTCCCAGCTCCCGATTATGCACTAAATATAGGTTTGACCCCAAACCGCTCTGATGCTTTCAGTCACCTGGGGGCGGCCAGGGATCTTTGCGCCTATCTGCAAGTCCATAAAGGAAATTCATGGAAAATTCAGGAACCCGAACTGCCGGTGGTGTTCCCCGCTCATTCGCAAGGATGGTCCGTGTCCGTGAGCTCGGAACAGGACTGCCCCAGGTACTTAGGCCTATATATTCGCGGGATCCACTGGGGTCCGTCGCCGGCCTGGCTTGTAAGGCGACTGCAGACCATCGGGGTGCGCTCCGTGAATTTGGTCGTAGATATCACGCAGTTCGTACTCCACGAAACCGGTCAGCCCCTTCATGCCTTCGATGCGGAAAAGATTTATGAAAAGCGGATACAGGTCCGGCGCGCCAAAAAAGGGGAATCTTTTCTTTCCCTAGAGGGCCGAAGCCTCCATCTAGACGTGGAAGACCTGGTCATCGCGGACGATCAATCGGTGCTCTGCCTTGCCGGTGTTATGGGCGGAAAAGACAGCGGCGTTCAGTCTCATACCCGGGACCTGTTCTTGGAATCCGCTCTGTTTTCCCCCGAACTGATCCGAAGGACCTCGATGCGCTATGGTTTGCGGACGGATGCAGCCTTGCATTTCGAGAAGGGGGTAGACCCTCAAAAAGTCTATTTTGCCCTGGCCCGGGCCGCGGCCCTGCTTCAAACCTATGCGAAGGCTGCGTCTGCAGCCTATGTTCACCATGATCGCTACCGGGCGGAGCCCAGAAAGATCCGAGTGTCGATGGATTATGTCCGTCGCCTTAGCGGTCTGGATTTCGGCCATGAGCGCGCCCTGGAAATATGGTCTGCGCTGGGTTTTGAGAACCTAGACGAACAGGGGGAGTCCGATTCCATCCAACTCTTGGTACCATCTCATAAGACCGATATCCGCCTGCCTGCCGATCTGGTTGAAGAATTGCTACGTGTTGAAGGTCTGGATAAAGTCCCCCTTAAACCACGGATGGAATTCCCGATTGCCCCTCCGCGTTCAGAAATCAGTAGGCGGAGAGAAAGGGAAGAGATCATAGCCCAATCGCTATGTCATCGAGGCTTCCATGAAATCCTCACCAATTCGATTGCCCCCGAAGACTGGTATGAAAGCCATCAAGAGAAGCTGCACCTGCTCCATAGCATCAGCAAAGAGCTCAACGTCCTCCGCCCCTCGCTCTTAGAGTCGGGCCTGGAGGTCATGGCCTATAATCGGAACCGCAAACGCATGGACCTGCGCCTGTTCGAATTGGGGAAAGTATATGGGGGGCGCTCGGCGGGCAATTATGAAGAGCGCCGATTGCTCGGAATATGGACCACAGGGAGTTACTGGCCGCAGAGCTGGCTGCATAAGGCGGTACCCGCCGACGGGTTTCTGATAAAATCCGCCATGGAGTCCCTATGGACCCTATTCCCTGGTATTTCCATCCACGCCTCCCTTGACACCCAAAAAGGGGGTCTGCTCCGCTACACATGGAAACGACAGACCATCGCTACCCTTCAAGCGGTGGATGAAAAAACCCGAGCCCGGTTTGACCTCGACGCCCCCGTATGGTATGGAGAAATCGACCTGGATTTGGTTGCAACCTTCCCTGAGCCGCCTCTCCATTTCAAAGACCTTCCCCGATATCCCATGGTCCAAAGGGATTTATCGCTGATATTGGAGATGCAGAGAAAATATGAAGAAGTCGAAACTTTTATCCGTCAGCAAAGGTTAGATTTTTTACAGCATTTTAAGCTGACCGATCTTTATGAAGGAGAGAAACTCGGAAAAGGAAAAAAGTCACTAACCATCCGGTTTCAGTTCCAGCATCCACAGCGAACCCTTAAAGACCAAGAGGTGGACCAATGGATGGAGACATTGATTTCAGGGTTTAGAGATCGGCTGAATGCAGAAATCCGGGAATCATGAGAGAAGAATTGGCCCAGCTGGAACAGAATGTACAGCTGCTAATAACCAGCTATAAAGCCTGCAGGGCGGAAAACGAAAGGCTGAGTCAGAAATTGGCCGAACAGGAAAGCTCTTTGCTTAGAACTCAGAAGCAGCTTGAGGAATGGAAGTGGAAAGCTCAGGGCCGAGCCGTGGGCGACTGGATTGGGGACGAGGAAGAAAAGAAAGCGTTACGCCTTCAACTAGATAGGCTGGTCGCAGAGATTGATAAAGTATTGGCAAAAATACATGAGTAAACGATTTATGGCTTGGTGCCTGATCTTATGGAGCTGGGGGCTGGGAAGCTGCAGCCAGGATAGACTTCCATGTCTGGTTCCCGAAGACGTTTGGCTTCGGGTTGGTTGCTACCGTGTGGAAGTCGGGCCCGAGGGCCCGCTGCCAGCGGACACCTTCTTGCCCAAGCCTTTAATTGGCTATGCAGACTCGCCAGCGGTATTCCTGCTGGATCCTCAGACCCAGCGATTCGCCCTGGTCCTTTCCCCACATGCAGACCAGACTGCCGTCTGGGTAGCGCCTGATTCGGCGCTAATCGCGGACCCTTTCCAACGGGATACCTTGTGGATTCATTACGATAGACGGTTGCATTTTATATCAAATGCATGTGGCTATACCTACCATTATTCGCTAAAGGATTTACAGTTTACTCGCCACCAATGGGATTCAGTGGTTATAGGAGACCCGGAGGTAACCGATAATGTGAATACAGAACATGTTAAGATATATTATTAGTTTTCTGGTTTTGCTCATCTCCACGAGCGCCCTGGCCCAAACAGACGGTTTGAATGACGGCGAGTCCGGCGAACAGCCTGAGCCCACCGAGTCTCGAGTCCACCAGCTTCGCCTGGAAATCGACTTGTTGTCTCCCTTGCTGGCCTATCAAACGCGGTCCCCCCAAATGCCCTATAAAACCCATGGGGGCTTATCCATGGATTATTATTGGAAAAATGAACTTTACCTGGTGGCAGAAGGTGGTTGGGGAGGGGCTGAAATTCGGTACGATGACTTGCAATATGACAGCAAGAGCCGCTACTTGCGTTTGGGCTTTCAGAAAGGGCTGTTCGCAAAAAAGCATCCCGAAGATTGGGATTTGGGATTTATGGGCTTGCGTTATGGTCTAGGCCAAGTTTCTATTTCTGAATCCTGGTATCGGACCGACCACTATTTTTGGGGGCCGAGCTATGGCACCCAGCCACCTCAACAAGTTTGGCTTCACTGGATGGAGCTTACGGGAGGAATGCGCATGCGTCTATGGAAAGGGTTGAGTTGTGGATGGACGCTTCGATGGAAGATTTTGGCCAATGCGAAGCAGGTACAGGCACTCCCACCTGCATTTGCCGCCGGTTATGGGTCGGCCGACCGGTCGACCGGCTTTGAAATGAATGTATTCATCGGCTATGCCATTTCTTGGTCCCGCTGACCCATTAAAACATGCATCTCCAGCCATTTTCTAGCTAACACTAAACTTCGGCGGATAAATCGGGAAGCTCCGCGTAATGGTGGGGAGTTTGAGGGCTATTCGATTGGAGGAAGTTTTTTTCGATCGGATGGGCGGTGAGCCTATGATCGTCCCATTGAAACCGAGCCAACTGATCAATTTCTTTCTCTTCTAAGCCCGGGTCCATCCATGTATGCGCCAAAGAAACAGGAAGTAAAGTGGGCATACGTTTTTTGGTATTGTGTATTTTCTGCATCAGGCCATTGGCATCGGTGGTGACGATGGCCACCGTTTCGATATGTTCACCGGTATCGACATCGGTCCATGGCTGGTAGATGGCTGCCAAATAAAGAAGGGCCTCTTCCTCCTCTTTCTCCGGATTCTGCTTTCGCGGGCCAATGAAATAAGGATATTTTTCCGTCGATTTTAAGGGGGCACCCGTGCGGGCATGGCGGCGAGGAAGGTGGCGCCATTCAAAAAAGCTGGTAGCTGGAACCAGACAACGACGGGTTAGTGCCGCCTGTCGAAACATTTTTCCGGCGGCCAATAGACGGTCGGCTCGGGCATTCAGGGTTAGGTATTGAACCCATTTTCCGCTCTTCGGATCCCGGAATCCTTGGCGAAATGCGGAGACCTGGTCCCGATTCTTCCAGTAAGAAGGCAGATACCCCCATTCCATGGCCCGAGGCTTTGGTGCATTTGTTTGTTCATCAAATACCAAGCTGACCAAACTGGGGTATTGAAAACCAACCAACACGGGCGCTGTGATGCTTGGAAACAACGCGGCCTCTATGTTCAGGTTCATAGCCCTTAGCACACTTTGGTTGGAGGGGCGCTGACTTAGATAATAACACATAGCATCTTGCTTAAAACAAAAATAGGGGAGGGAGACCCATGGTTTATTCCGCTCTCTGAGTCCCCCATAGGGCCGCCCATCAGCCATGGCTTAATAGGGGAGAATCGGGGATAGACTCCCGACGATTCCCCATTATCCCTGAGAGCGATCAAGATGGCGTGTTCGCAGCGACGGGTTGCGGCTGCTCCACCAACTGAATCTCTGCGAGCAATCGCACCGTATCGCTTACGACGATTTGACCGGCTTCGGTCATCTGGTTCCAGGTTAGTCCAAAATCTTTGCGGCTTATTTTGCCTTCCACGGTGAACCCTGCTTTAGACTGTCCATAGCCGTCGATCACTTTCCCTCCCATTTCTACATCCAGTTCTACGGGCTTTTTTACCCCTTTAATGGTCAGGTCTCCGCGAAGCTTTCCTTGCCCACTGTTCAAAGAAAGCTCATTGCCTTCAAAGACAATATAGGGATGTTGCTCTGCATCAAAAAAATCTGCGGACCGCAGGTGCTGGTCTCTTTGCTCATTGTTGGTGTCTATGGATTCGGCGCGTGCCTTAAACGAAATCTTTGGAGACCCTTCAAAATCATCATCTTGGGTTTCTACCTCCAGGTCAAACTCCCGAAAATGTCCGGTGACGGTAGTAATCATCAAGTGTTTGGTCTTGAATTGAATCTCTGAGTGGCTGGGATCAATTTTCCATTGCTTTTTCATCTTTCATCTATTTTGTTTGGTGAAATATAAAGGTAAGCCATCCAGGTCTCCCGACCATTGAGCTAGGTTAATAAATCAGCTTGATTTAAATCAAGAACGCTGGGCACGGGACCTCCGAAGGCGGCTGAGTGTTTCTGGCGTAATGCCTAGATAGGAGGCGATCATATGTTGAGGGACCCGTTGAACGCAGGCTGGATACTGATCGAGAAATCGTTGGTATTTCTCATCTGCGCTGCGACTTATGTTGTCCATCACCCGCCTTTGAGTGGCGATCAGGTGATTTTGTAATAAGATGCGAAAGTATCGTTCAAATGGTGGAACTACCTTGAGCAGCGTTTCCCAAGCTTCCTGATCGAGCAACAGAAGTTCCGTTTCTTCGAGGGCTTCAATATGGAAGGTAGATGGTTCCCCGGTATAATAGCTGTAGAGATCGCAGATCCACCAACCTTCGGGCGCAAACTGGAGGATATGGTCGACGCCGCGGTCATCTACCTTGAATGACCGCATCATTCCCTTTTCTACAAAACCTAGATATCGGCATGGTTCGCCTTCGGAAACCAGGAACTGCCGTTTTTTCAAACGCCGGGGGCGAAACAAATTCCGGCATAGGTTGAATTCCGCGTCGCTGATTTCGATGATTTCACCGGTCTTCTTTTTCAGCAGTTCGAACATGATCGGGCAATATAAGTAGAAAAGCGCAAGTCTTCACAATAATCACACTCGGCCACATGAATCATTGGGAGATTATCGCCGAATGGACACCCTTGCGAACCCAAAAAAAGCCAACCCGAATGGGTCAGCTTTTTTTGAGTTTTATATACGAGTGCTTGGTCTTGGATTAGCGGATGAGGGTAACCTCTCCTTCCATGTGCTGATCTCTATTTTCGCAACGATACTCTATGAGGTAGAAATAGGTCCCGATATCCTGGGGTTCTCCATTCATCGTTCCATCCCATTTTTGAAGGATATCATTGGTTTGAAATACCGTCTGTCCCCAGCGGTTGAGAATGCGGAACGATTTGAGCTGCGCGTTACTTTGAGTAATGGCTCCGAACTGATCGTTGATTCCATCCCCGTTCGGTGTAAAGGCGGTGGGGAAGTATAGTTCACAGCAAGGTACCGTATGAATTTCCATGCTTGCTTCGTTCTCGCAGCCATAGGCATCTTTCACATAGAGTGAAACGGGACCGCTGTATTCCACCACGCCATAGGATACGGGATCCTGAGCGTAGAATCCGAAGAAC
>CAZYEZ010000128.1:0-6724 GCA_964646775.1 uncultured Chitinophagaceae bacterium
TATTTATTTATATTCTTCCTGGTAAATCAGTAAAATAATTTCGAAATTCACAGCCAATTTTCACTTTTGCATTAACCGTAAATTAATCCATGTCACAAACCGCAACTACAGCCGAAGCCAAGATTTGGGGAGGAGGAAGGTCTCCGTTTAATGTCAGCTATGGAAAAATGATGATCTGGTTTTTCCTTTTGACGGATGCCTTCACATTTGGAGCCTTCCTAGTTTCCTACGGAACGACTCGATTCTTCAGCCATGTATGGCCAGACCCTAACTATGTTTTCCAGGCTTTCCCCTTCATGGGAGATGCTCATTTGCCGCTATTGTTTGTGAGTTTGATGACCTTCATCCTCATCATGAGTTCCGTGACCATGGTTCTTGCCGTGCACGCCGGACATCATGGAGATCGTCCAGGCGTAATTAAATGGCTGCTTTGGACCATTATTGGTGGAATCGCCTTTTTGAGCTGCCAGGGATGGGAATGGACGCACATGCATCATGCCGGAGCATGGTGGGGATCCTTTACTGATCTTAATACGCCAAAGGAAGCTTACGAAGGAATATTTAATATGGCATCCCCTGCCGTCAATGAGATCGTGACACAGAATCCAGAGGCTGCCCTCCAGGCTGCCCACAACTTCTTCAACTACTTCTTTACCATTACAGCCTTCCACGGAGGGCACGTACTGAGCGGGGTAATCATGCTCATCATGATTTTAATCAACACCATTAACGGTACTTATGAGCGCCGCGGGCATTATGAGATGGTCGAGAAAGTGGGACTATACTGGCACTTTGTGGACCTCGTTTGGGTGTTCGTGTTCACCTGTTTTTATTTGATATAAGCAATCAGTAGATCATGCAGGAGAGATCATACTCTTCGAACTCACCATTATAATTCACCATTTAGTAAATCATTTATGTCAGAGAAAGTCTATAGCGAAGCGTACAAGACCCATTTGTTTGAAGGAGACCAGTCCAAACTTTATTCCGGCGTTTACAACGAGCATACCAGTATTGACTCTGCCGAAAGTAAACAGCAGGTAAAGAAGATCTGGCGTGTTTTTTGGCTCTTGCTGATTGTGACCGTCGTGGAAGTGGTCATGGGAATGTTTTTCTCGCATTCTATGCCGAAATGGTTGGTTATCACCTTGTTTTTGGCCATGACCTTATATAAGGCGGGTTATATCGTTGCGGTATTTATGCACCTTGGCGATGAAGTGAAACGCTTTTTGGTTACTGTTTTGATTCCGCTAACTTTGTTCATCTGGATCGTGATTGCCTTCTTGGCTGATGGAGCGTTCTGGCTCATGATGAATTCGACGGCCCCAGTTCGTTAGTGTGTTGAAAAGAAAGACTCCCATATATAAGTATGTTTTAGGGCTGGCGGTAGCATTGTTGCTACCGCTATCCTTTTGGGTTTTTGTCAAAGGCTGCGCCAAAGACCAAATCCAGATGCCCGCCTATCACATTCCCGTCGGAATCGATACAACCTGGGAAGACGGCCAGGCCTATGTGGATACGATTTATCACCAAGTAGGGGACTTTCGGGGTGAGAATACCTTCGGGGAGCCGTTCTCCATTAACGAGGATTTGCCCGGGAAAATCTTACTGGTCAATTTCTTTTTCACCTCTTGCCCTACGATTTGTCCGCCATTAATGGGAAATATGCGGATGATCCAGGAAGCCTTCAAGAAGAATGATTCGGTAATCCATCTGGTTTCTATAACCGTAGACCCGGTTCGAGATAGCAGTGCTCGGCTGAGGGAGTATGCGCAATCGCTATCTGCCGACCTGGACCACTGGACCTTCCTTACGGGAGATCGGAAGGAGATTAGTCATTTTGCCCGCCGAGAGCTATTTCTTTCTTCCGGACCGGGAACGGGGGGCGCCGAAGATATGATTCATAGCCAGACCCTGGTATTGATTGATCGGGAGCGATTCATTCGAGGATATTACGATGGCCTGGATACGGTGGATTTGCGTAGATGCGCCGACGATATGGTCTTGCTATCTTTGGAAAAAAAGCGTCGCCGGTCCACGCCCATACCCTAAGTTTTTAAAACGCCCTCGATCCCATGTTGAAACCCTTATTCCCTAAGAATGACCGTACAGCTAGATGGATCATATGGATTTTGTCCATCCTGGTGTTTTTAGGCGTGGCGACGCTTTCCCGCGTTGAACTGGATGTAGAGCTGGGCTTCGATGTTCATGTATTTGCAGCGGTGAACGCCACCATTAATTCTCTAGTCAGCCTATTGCTGATATGGGGATTTATCGAGGTTCGGCGCAAGCGATTTGTACGCCATCGCCAAATCATGATTTCGGCCATCTGCCTTTCCGTGCTGTTTTTTGTTTTTTATATACTACACCATCTTTTTGCCGGTGAAACCTCCTACGGAGGCGAAGGGTTCCTGCGATACTTCTACTACTTCATTCTTATTACCCATATTTTCTTGGCCGCCTTTATTCTGCCTTTTATATTGTTTACGGCATACCGGGCCTTATCTGCCGACTATGCCAAACATAAGCGGCTTGCCAGGTATACCTGGCCTCTCTGGTTATATGTCAGCATTACCGGCGTCTTGGTATATTTATTGATCTCGCCATATTATGGGACCTAGGACAGGGGAAACTCCGATTTTATGGTTTTGCCATTCGGAGTCTAATCCCTATTTTTGGGTTATGAAAAAGGGGATGATTCTGGCTGTATTCGCTCTATTCATAGCCACAGAACTCATGGCTCAAGGATGTTCCATGTGTACGGTCACGGCGTCAAATCTTGATGATAAATCGGCCAGAGGTTTAAACGGGGGCATTTTATATCTGGCCTCCTTGCCCTTGCTTATTCTGGGCACCTTAACTTATGTTTGGTGGAAGCACTACGGAAAGTCTGAGGAGACTTCAGCCTAGGTTCCTAGATTTCCAGTCGGCGGACCGACGTTTTTTTTGATGCTTTTATTATTAGAGGTATCGCTGCGCTTGGTTAGAGGTTTAGAGCTGATCGCCTACGCCCTTGAATTTTTCTACAAAGGCTACCATCTTCTGAAATACCGTTTGCTTTTTGGTAATGTACTGAGGATTCAGGCGACTCATCGCCGGCAGCGTTTCGTTTAATTCCATTCCGTTTTCGGAAGCATATTGCCTCCGTAATGAATTTTTGATATACCTTTTTGCGGCCTCCTCATTTAGGTTCTCTTCGGAAATGAGCTGCGCCGCCTCTTCTTTTAGCTTGCGCTGCGCAAACTCATAAAACGATTCGATGATGCTTGCTTTATCCTCTACCGAATCAATATCGGATTGGTGGATAAAATCTACAACCAGGCTTTCTTTGGCTCTATTGCCGACACTGGCGCGGATCATTCGTCGGATTTCTTCCACGAGATCCTCTTTATTCTTTAATTTTTTATTGTTTTCGAAGAGTAGTTCCAAGATATAGTCCAGATCGATTTCTTGGGATTTAAGCAAGTCAATCTCAAAAACAACATCATCCCAATCGTAGGCTAATTTTTCCACCTGCTCACCCATGACTTGAATTTGACGCCAGTCTCGGATGTCGTTATAGGTAGACCTGTAATCCTGGATCCTGCGCTCAGAAAGTACCGGGATTGACTTCATGGCGGAGATATCTTCATCGGAAAGGAAATGACTTTCCTTGAAATCCTCGATGGCGGCCGGATCGTTTGGATCTATGAGCTGGAATTCTTTTAGATGGGTAAACTCATCGTAGTTTTGCAGGGTATTTTCGACTCGAAGGTACTCGCCAAAGAGCTGTGAAAACTCTTTTTTCTCGCTTTCCGTTTTTATTGCCTGGGGATTTGGAAACTTCTCGTTTAGGTCTTCAACCACATTAATATACCCTCGGCTGGCATTTCCGGTGATGATATCCGTGAAGCCATCCATGTATTCTTTATAGCTTTTTTCCAGAATTATATGTCTGGTATTGGCATCCCCAAAAAGCTTGATCGCATCGATGGTAGCTTTTTCTAGATCTCGGAATGTGACAATGTTACCGAAGGTCTTGGTCGAATCAAAAATGCGATTCGTACGAGAGTAGGCCTGAATAAGGCCATGGTACCGTAGGTTTTTATCTACAAAAAGTGTATTCAGCCGGGGCGCATCGAAGCCGGTGAGAAACATACCTACGACAATGACTAAATCAATTTCTCGGTCTTTTATGCGTTTGGCTAAGTCACGGTAATAGTTTTCGAATGCCTGGCCTTCGACGCTGAAGCTCGTGTTGAACATGGCATTATAATCGCCGATGGCCCTCGATAGGAATTCCTTGGCGCTGAGGTTTAAAGCGGAAGGCTCAAAGGTTTCGTCGGCAATCTCTCCAAGGGCCATTTGCTCTTCGTTGGCAGCATAGGAGAAGATGGTAGCGATCTTCAATGGCCGTTCGGCTTCCTTCTGCAAGCGCATTAGTTCTTCGTAATAGCATTTGGCGGCTTCGATATTGCTTACCGCAAACATGGCATTAAACCCACGATCACCCCCTTGGGTCCTATGTGTTTTGATCCGATAGTTCTGCTGGATATAATGGGAGATTTCCTTGATGCGCTGCGGATGGGAAAAACCTTTTTTACTTTCGAAAGAACTTAGCTTTTGGACATCGATTTCGGTTTCTATACCCTTAAACTTAGGTCGGATACTATTATAGTCGACTTTGAATTTAAGGACTTTCTCATCTCGAATCGCATCGGTGATCACATAGGAATGTAATTCGCGGCCAAATACGCTTGCCGTGGTTTCTGAACCCACGGCGTTCTGAGGGAAGATGGGGGTTCCCGTAAAGCCAAACTGGTAGTATTTTTTGAACTTTCTCCTTAAGTTTTTTTGCGCCTCACCAAATTGAGAGCGATGGGCTTCGTCGAAAATGAATACAACCTGCTTTTGATAAATAGGGAGGTCGTTCTCCGATTTGATCAAGTTGTTTAGCTTCTGAATCGTTGTAACAATAATCTTGTTGTCGTCTTTTTCAATGTTACGTTTGAGGCCTGCAGTGCTATCAGATCCGTTCACGCTATCCGGAGAGAAGCGTTGGTACTCTTTCATGGTCTGGTAGTCAAGATCTTTTCGGTCGACAACAAAGAATACCTTGTCAATAAAGTCTAATTGGGTGGCCAAATGGGCCGCCTTAAAGCTTGTTAAGGTTTTCCCGGATCCCGTCGTATGCCATATATAGCCGCCTCCTTCTGGCGTAGACCATTTCTTATTCTCGAATGAACTTCTGATCTTCCATAGTAGCCGTTCCGTCGCCGCAATCTGATAGGGTCGCATGATCAGCAGTGTCTCACTGACATCGAAAACGGAATAGATGAGCAGTATTTGGAGTAGGGTTTGTTTCTGGAAGAAGGTTGCCGTAAAGTCTTTCAGATCTTTGATCAAGGTATTATCAGCTTTCGCCCAGTTCATGGTAAAATCGAAGCTGTTTTTGTCTCGCCTTACCGTGTTCGCAAAATAACGGGTGTCGGTTCCATTAGAGATTACAAAGATCTGAATGTACTTAAAAAGGGAGTTTTCGCTATTAAGGCTCTCTTTCGTATAACGATGAATTTGGTTGAAGGCTTCGCGGATTGCCACCCCGCGTTTTTTTAATTCTACTTGAACCATGGGCAATCCATTGACGAGAATGGTTACGTCATAACGATTGCTATAGGTGCCCCTCTGCTCAAATTGTCTCATGACCTGCACCTTATTCCTTGAAACATTCTGTTTGTCAACGAGGAAGATATTTTGAATCTGCCCATCGTCAAATACGAAGTCATAGCAGTGGTTGTTATGCAGCTTTTCTGTTTTTTCGACGAGGCTCTCGTTGGGTTTGTCAAGGTATTCCAGTACAAACCTTGACCACTCGTGGTCCGAGAACTCCATGTCATTAAGTCTCTGGATCTGAATTCTAGCATTCGCAAGGAGATCTTCTGCGGACCCTATATCGAGATACTCATAGCCTTGCTCCATCAAGTCGCGGATGAACTCTTCTTCAAGTGCCGACTCTGACTGATACGATACGGCCGGCTCTTCCATGGAATTGCGCTGCGGAAAATGGTCAAGGACGATAAAGTTGTTCGTTTCTGCTATGGTATTTTTTTGAGGCATGACTTAGCGCTTCGGATACTTCTATAGATATTGATGGTCAGCATGTTTGCAATGCATCGGGTATTGGTTAATTCGGGGAAGCCGATCTATTCACGAATTATTTTTCAACAAATAATTTTGATGTCTAGGTGCATGGACATTTATCGCATTTTTTATGGATTTGTTGTGTTTGGAATGGCTTTATCACTTTTCTTGAGCTTGCATCGGAAAAGTTAATAATTGGTCTCGATAATATTCATACTGCTTTTTTCTTAACTCAATTTCTTTGGGCAAACCTTCGCTGATGGAGTTGGTTAACGTGTCGAATTTATCGAGGATAGCCACAATGCGTTCTTGTTCGGAGAGGGGAGGGACGGGGATGAACACCTTCTCAAATGCAGTCCTTGATAATCGAGGTATACTTGCACGCCGTACCTGACCAGATATTTTTGCTTGCTGTGTTAAAAGAGAATAGTACAAAAATTTGTTGTTCATATTTTGAGGAGTTTTAAAATAGTAAACATCGTCAGCTGCCCAAAAATCAACATCGCAAAATCCAATTTCACCTGCGGCACCGGCACTTATAATGAACGTGGTATTAGCTTGCACGTTGTGTTCATGATAGTAGCCAAGGGGGCTCATACTATTC
>CAZYEZ010000129.1:0-1604 GCA_964646775.1 uncultured Chitinophagaceae bacterium
TTCCATAACCTCATGATAAGAAGGAATCTTCTATCGATCCTGGGTCTATGCCTAAGTGCGACCGCGGTCTATGCCCAATCCCCTCGCGACCTAAGCCTGGAAGAAGCCAAAGATCTGGTCATTCGGCAAAGTCCCGTGGTAAAAAATGCGCGCCTGGACCTTGCCATACAGGAGGCAAAAAACGCTGAAATCACTGGCCTGGCCTTGCCTCAAATCGGGGCCGAAGGGCGTTATACCGACTATCTGGACCCCATGCAAACTTTCGTACCTGGGGAGTTCTTTGGCGGACCTCCGGGCTCCTTTGCTCCGGTCACTTTTACCCCCAAGTTTAATACGACGGCAGCGGTCAATGCTTCGCAGATCCTCTTTGACGGGTCCGTCCTGGTTGCATTGCAAGCCCGGCAGGCGGTCATTACCTTGGCAGAAAACCAGGTCAAGCTTACGGAAGAAGAAATGCGCTATCAGGTGCAAAGAGCCTACCATTCTTTGGTAATCACCCATAAGCAGTTTGATCTGATGAAGGATGCCCTCGAGACCGCCCGAACCATTTACCGGGATGCCCAGGCCATCTATGAGGTCGGCTTATCCGAAAAAATAGAACTGGAAAGATCCGAAGTTCAGATCAATAATATCGTCTCCGACAGCATGAAAGTCGGTGCGCTGATAGAAGTCAACGAACGGCTTTTCAAACATACTTTGGGTTTAGATCCCGAAACGCCCATAAGACTGGTGGACACCGCGGTTCAGTCTGGAATCGAAGAAGTAAGATCCCAGCTCCTGGCTGAAACCCGTCCAGAAAACAGAACAGATTATCAGTTGTCTCTATCTGCACTGCGCTTAAATGAGTATGACCTGAAGCGCCACCGCCTTTCCGCGATGCCTACCTTGGCGGCCTTCATAAATGGCAACTACTCCTATGCTTCCAGTCAGTTTGAAGACCTTTTCGGGGTTCCATACATATTTACTTCATTTTATGGGTTGCAGATCAGCTTCCCTTTATTTGATGGATGGCAGCGGAGGTCTCGGGTTAAGCAAGCCAAGCTCAGCATCGAAAAATCGCAGAATAACCTGGCCCATTTGCGCGAAGGCATAAATGTAGAAGTGAAAAATGCCCGGGCCCGTTTAAAGAATAGTCTGCTGGACCTGGAAACGCAAAAACGCAACATGGAACTCAGCGAGTCGGTCCTCGACCTCGCCCATAGAAAATATAAGGAGGGCGTGGGGAGCAACATGGAAGTCAGCATGGCCCAAACGGAACTATTGGGTGTTCAAAACGCTTACTTCCAAGCCATGCTCGCCGTCTATAGCGCCGGGGCAGATTTACAGAAAGCCTTAGGCAATTTTAAATAATCACAGAACCAATTTCCTTTTCAATCATCTATACAATCCCTTTATGAAACGTATACTGTTGCTGGCGATGTCCTTGTTTTTGCTTGCCTCCTGCTCCTCGGAAGAATCCCGGGAAGCTCGGCTTGCCAAACTGAAAAAACAGCGATCTGCCCTCGATATGGAAATCAAGGCCCTGGAAGCGCAGACCTTATCGACCCAGGTCAAATTAACCCCGGTTACCGTCCAGACCCTGCAACCTCATCTTTTCGAATCGT
>CAZYEZ010000129.1:1614-6721 GCA_964646775.1 uncultured Chitinophagaceae bacterium
CGAACTGCAAGCTGCGGTAACCGGAGACCGAAATGTGAATGCCACTTCCCAGGCTCCCGGAACGGTGGTTTCCGTCCATGTTCACCCCGGCCAGGAAGTGAAAAAAGGTCAGGTGCTGGCTCGGCTGGATGGATCAGCCATCGAACAGCAGATCCGGGCCATGGAACCCAATATCACCCTGGCCAAGTCTGTCTATGAAAAGCAGCAAAGGCTGTGGGAGCAGGAAATTGGTTCAGAGGTCCAGCTGCTTACTGCCAAAACCCAATATGAATCCGCGGTTCAGCAGAAGAAGGCCCTGGAGGCGCAACTTAGAATGTATCGCATTGAATCGCCGATAAACGGTGTCGTGGACGCCGTGGATATTAAAGTTGGGGATATCAGTGCACCCGGAGGAAGAGGAATCCGGGTTGTAAGCTTTGAACAGCTTAAGGCCATTGGCCATCTGGGAGAAAATTACCTCGGTGAAGTGCAAGCAGGAGATCGGGTTAACCTCATCCTGGCCGAAGGCGACACCCTCCGCGGCAAACTGAGTTATGTAGCCCGGGCTGTGGATCCCGTATCAAGAGCTTTTCAAGTCGAGGTTAACCTACCGGTCAACAAAGCCCTGAGCCCCAACCGGAGCATTAAAATGCAAATCATTAATTATCAACATGACGAGGCCCTCACGGTTCCCGTCCATGCCATTCGCAAGACAGCGAAAGGTCAGGAACTGGTCCTTGCCCAAGCCGATACCGCCCGCGTGGTTTCGATCAAGACGGGGAAAAACAATAATGGTCAGGTGGAAATCCTGGAAGGGGTCGAACCCGGCGCAAAGGTCATTGTAGAAGGAATGGCCGATTTGGAATCAGGAGAACCCGTATCCATTCAGTAAACCGCTCATCCCCATCGATCTCAAAGCGCGAAAAACATCGCAACAAATCTCTCTATGAAAGACGTATTTAAGGAGTTTAAGCCCTCTAGCTGGGCCATAGATAATCGAACTGCTATTTATGTACTCACGATCATCATCAGCATCGCCGGGCTGATGGCTTATATCAATTTGCCCAAAGAACAGTTCCCGGAAATTAAACTGCCCCAAATTATAGTGCAGACATTTTATCCTGGAACCTCCCCGGAAAACATGGAAAACCTGGTGACCAAACCCATCGAAAAAGAGGTAAAGAACTTAACGGGGGTAAAAAAGGTTACCAGTAACTCGTTTCAGGACTTCTCCGTGGTTATTGTGGAGTTTACGACCGATCAGGACGTCAAGGAAGCGAAGCGGGAAGTCAAGGATGCGGTGGACAAAGCGAGGGTCGATCTACCGGCAAACCTGCCCAATGAGCCCGAGGTTATGGATATCGACCTCTCCGAGCTTCCGATCCTGTATGTAAATATTTCCGGGGATCATGATCTTAAAACCCTGAAGAAGTATGCCGATCTCGTCCAAGACGAGCTCGAACAGCTCAAAGAGATCAAAAGAGTCGATATGGTCGGTGCCCTGGAAAGGGAAATTCAGATCAATGTCGATATGTATCGGATGACCGCGGCCGGGTTTACCTTCCAAGACATTGAAATGGCCGTGGCGATGGAAAATATTTCTGCCACCACTGGGCAGGTTTCTATGAACAACCAGAAACGCATTCTCAGTGTACGCAATGAGTTTCAATCGGCCGAGGAAATCGGACAGGTTATTGTCAAAAACAACCGGGGGAAGTCGGTCTATCTTCGAGACATTGCCGAGGTGGTAGACGATTTTGAAGAGCAGGAGAGTTACGCTCGACTTGATAATAAAAATGTGATCACCCTTAACGTGATCAAGGCAAGAGGGGAAAATCTGATTGATGCCTCGGATAATGTCATGGCCACCCTTGCCGAAATGGAAAAGGACATTCTCCCCTCCGATCTCCACATCGTGATCACGGGAGACCAGTCGGATACCACCCGTACAACCCTGCATGATCTGATTAACACCATCATAATCGGGTTTATTCTGGTGACCATTATTCTCATGTTCTTCATGGGAGTGACCAACGCCCTATTCGTGGCCATGTCTGTACCCCTGTCCTGCGCCATCGCCTTCCTGGTCATGCCGTCGCTGGACTTCTCATTGAATATGATTGTGCTTTTCTCGTTCCTCCTGGCTTTGGGTATCGTCGTCGATGATGCCATCGTTGTGATCGAGAACACCCACCGGATTTTCGACAACGGGAAGGTTCCGATTGTCAAAGCCGCCAAATCAGCCACCGGTGAAGTTTTCCTGCCGGTTCTGTCGGGAACCCTGACCACACTGATTCCTTTCGTGCCCTTGGCATTTTGGGATGGAGTCATCGGGGAGTTTATGTATTTCCTGCCGGTGACTTTGATCATCACCTTACTGGCTTCCCTGCTGGTTGCCTATATCATTAACCCGGTGTTTGCGGTCGACTTTATGAAGCCGCATCGGGAGGATACGGGTCGAAAAAGCCGCTGGTCCAAGAAGGACAAGGTGGTGGCCGTCATTTTCCTGGCTGTTGCCGCCATATTCTACCTTGGGAAAGCATGGTCTCTGGCCAACTTTGTTATGATGATCTATGCATTCATCCTGCTGGAGAAGTTTGTTTTCTCGGGTTGGATCAAGACTTTCCAAACCAAAACATGGCCGGCATTCCAGAATTGGTATACCCGTTGGTTGAGGCGATCGCTCGACCATCCCGGCAAAACCCTGCTGATCATGTTGGGCATTTTCATTTTTGCCACCGTTCTGATTGCATTGCGTCCGCCCAAGGTGGTCTTCTTCCCCGAATCCGACCCCAACTTCGCTTATGTTTATCTGAATATGCCCGTGGGAACAGACCAGGCATATACCAATGAGGTGCTGACGAAATTGGAAGGACGGGTTAACGAGGCCCTGGGCATCGATCATGCCCAAGGTAAATCCAACCCGGCGGTAAAATCCGTGATCTCCAACGTAACGGTCGGGGCCATAGACCCGACCAGCGGGGAGGTCGGAAACTTCCCGAATAAGGGGAAAATAACGGTAGCTTTCGTAAAATACGTGGAAAGGCAGGGGGTATCTACGACCGAACTCCTGGAAAGAATCCGGGCGGCTGTTAGGGATATCCCGGGGGCAGAAGTAACGGTCGACAAAGAACAGGGCGGGCCGCCGCTTCCCAAGCCGATCGTGATCGAAATCACAGGAGAAGACCTCGATTCATTGTACAAAACATCAGAGCGCGTCAAACAATATCTCGATGCGAAGCAGATTGCCGGTGTAGAGGAATTAAGAAGCGACTTTCAGGCCAACAAGCCCGAGATCATCTTCGACCTGGACCGGGAACGCATGAATCAGGAGGGCGTCTCGACGATGACCATTGTGAATAACCTGCGAACCGCCGTCTTTGGAAAAGAGATCTCTCGATTCCGGGATGAAAACGATGACTATCCCATTACGCTCCGTCTGAAGGAAAGCCAGCGGGAAAACATCGATGCGATCCGAAACATGCCCGTCAACTTTATGGACATGGGAATGGGCGGCTTAGTGAGACAAATACCCGTCAGCGCATTCGCCGACATTCGATATAACAACACATACGGCGGAATTAAGCGCCAGGACCTAAAGCGGATTATTACATTGTCCTCCAACGTCCTGACGGATTATAATCCGAATGAAGTCGTCGCCAATATTCAGGCAGAGCTCCAGCAGTTTGATCCTCCGGCAGGCATTAGCATACGCATGGGTGGACAGCAAGAAGAGCAGGCGGAAACCAGCTCGTTCCTGAGCTCGGCTATGCTGGTGGCCATGGGATTGATTTTCTTGATTCTGATTCTGCAGTTCAACTCATTTAGCCGAACCCTGATTATTATGTCGGAAATCCTTTTCAGCTTGATTGGCGTACTTCTGGGCGTTGCCATATTCCGCAACGATTTTTCCATCGTCATGAGCGGGATCGGAATTGTGGCCCTCGCGGGAATCGTGGTGCGAAACGGAATACTCCTCGTTGAGTTTATGGATCTCATGCTCGAGCAGGGCATGAAGCCCTATGATGCCATCCTCGAGGCGGGGAGAACGCGGATGACCCCGGTTCTTTTAACCGCGACCGCAGCCATTCTGGGTCTGATCCCCTTGGCCTTGGGGCTTAACATCGACTTCGGCACATGGTTATCCCATTTGAATCCCAACATTTATTTGGGAGGGGACAATGCATCCTTCTGGGGGGCGCTGGCATGGACCATGATCTATGGTCTGGCCTTTGCCACCTTCTTGACGCTCATTATCGTACCGGTTCTTTGTTTGCTAAGCTTCCAGTTCAAAGACTGGGTAAAGCGGAAAAGAGAAGGGATTGCCCGAAGGCTGCAGGACTAGGCAGGGGTTGGTTACTCAAATCCAAGCTCATAAAAAGAAGCTGTCACTTTTTAGACAGCTTCTTTTTTTAGATGCGCCCGGCATGGATCATTACTTTTGGGCTGCTAGACAACGCATTTATTCAGTTAACCTGTTCCGAAACTCGTCTGAAAACTTAACTCTTGGTGTAAATGAGATCGATTATATCGATTTATTTTATTGTCCTCTTTTACATTAGTGGCCATTTTTTTAGAAATCGACTTATTGTTGATCTCCTGCCTGCAGCTTTCACCCTACGGAACCGCAAGGCTTTAAACCCAACAGGCTGAAAGGCTACCACACTTCTGTTGCACAGCTGACCTCCTATCTAGAAAAATGCCATGGTAAAACGGACATCGACATCCGGCACGTCGACGATTCGCTCATCACAGGCCATAAATTTTTCCTTTGCTCTGACATGGTATGCAGTGCGGTATCGGCGGCTCATTGACGCAAATTCGGGTATAAAAACCAGCGACATGGCAAAAAAACTTGGTGTTTCCAGCGCAACCGTGAAAAGGATGTTGGACAGCCTTTTGGCGGCAAAACTAATTGAAAGTCATGGAATTGGCCCCGGGCCCCTATTTCACACTGCTATAGAAACCGGCATCAACAGACGTACGATTGCGGGTTATCTATAGCGTTTCGGGGAGAGCGGATTCAGCTTCCGCGAGTTCCTGCTTTTTGCCGATGAAGAACTGGAGAATTACCTGAATGCGGATAAACTACCCTTGGATCAGACAACCCCCTCCAGACGCTCCCAAC
>CAZYEZ010000130.1:0-6692 GCA_964646775.1 uncultured Chitinophagaceae bacterium
GGTTCCAAGGATTGTTTAAAATAAGGGTTGAATGACGAACATGAAATTTTCTCATCTCCATAATCATACACAGTTTTCCCTTTTGGATGGGGCATCGAATATCCCCCGGCTTTTCGACAAGGCCGCCGAGGATCAGATGCCTGCCATGGCGATTACGGATCATGGAAATATGTTCGGTGTTTTTGAGTTTGTAGCCACGGCCTGGAAGAAGACCCGCGTCGTAGGCGTGGATGATCAGGGAAAGGAAATCAGGGAGCCCGTGGTAAAGCCCATTGTGGGATGCGAGTTTTATCTGGTGGAAGATCGACATAAACGCCAGTTTTCCAGGGAGCAGCGTGACCAGCGCTATCATCAGCTCTTTCTCGCCAAAAACGAAACCGGGTATCAGCATCTTGTAAAGCTTTGCTCTCTCGGTTATATCGAAGGTTTATATGGCAAGTACCCCCGCATTGATAAGGAACTCGTAGACCGCTATCGCGAAGGGCTGATCGCCACCACTTGCTGCCTGGGCGCAGAAATACCCCAAGCGATACTCAAGGAGTCGGAATCGGTGGCCGAAGAAAAATTTCGCTGGTGGCTGGAACGGTTTGGGGAGGACTTTTATGTAGAGTTTCAACGCCACGATATCCCAGAGCAACAGAAAGTCAATGAAGTGCTGGTTCGCTGGGCTCGGAAATACAAGGTTCCGATCATCGCCTCCAATGACTCCCATTATGTGGATCAGCAGGATTATAACGCCCACGACATTCTACTTTGCATCAATACGGGAGAGAAGCAATCCACCCCGGTTTTAATCGATGGGATGGAGAGCGGAGAGGGAGGGCGCCGAGGCGGGCGTTTTGCCTTTCCCAACGATCAGTTCTACTTCAAGAAAACCCAGGAGATGCTTCAGGTCTTTTCAGATCTTCCAGAAGCCATCGACAATACCCAGCAAGTGGTAGAAAAGATCAAACCCTTGAAACTCGAAAGGGAAATCCTGCTCCCGCATTTTGTGGTCCCCGATGCTTTCGGAAACGATCAGGACCTCTACCTGGAGCATTTAACCTGGACGGGAGCCCGAAATCGCTATCAGGAAATCACGGCCGAGATCGAGGAGCGAATCCGCTTCGAACTCCACACCATTAAAACCATGGGTTTTGCGGGCTATTTTCTCATCGTTTCTGATTTCATTCAGGCGGGGAGGGAGCTGGGTGTATTTGTTGGGCCGGGCCGGGGATCGGCGGCCGGCTCCGTGGTGGCTTACTGCATTGGAATTACCAATATTGACCCCATCAAGTATCAGTTGCTTTTCGAAAGGTTCCTGAATCCGGAGCGGAAGAGCATGCCCGATATCGATACCGATTTTGACGATCGGGGAAGGGAAAAAGTCATCGACTATGTCGTGCGTAAATATGGTCAGAATCAGGTAGCCCATATTGTTACCTATGGAACCATGGCGGCGAAGATGAGCATAAAGGATGTGGCTCGGGTCTTGGATTTGCCCCTGTCGGAGGCCAACCAGCTGGCCAAGATGGTGCCGGATCGGCCCGGCATCCAGCTTAAACGCCTGCTTCATGCGCCGATGAAAGGAGAGGGCAGCCTGGAGGAGAAAGAAGGCCTTCGGGAAGAGGAGCAGCAGCAGGTGGAGCAATTGCGTCGCTTGTATGCAGGGGAAGATATTCATGCAAACGTCTTGCAGAGTGCCGAAAGACTGGAGGGCTCGGTTAGAAATACGGGGATCCATGCCGCAGGCATCATCATCGCACCCCGGGACCTCAGTGAGCTGATTCCCGTATGCACGGCTAAAGATATTCCTTTGCTCATTACTCAGTTCGAAGGGAATGTGATTGAGCAGGCAGGAGTCATCAAAATGGACTTTCTGGGTTTAAAGACCCTGACCATCATCAAAGATGCTCTTCGGTTGATTGCTTTAAACCATGGACTAGAGATCGATATTGACCGGATTCCGCTCGACGACGAGAAAACCTTTGCGCTCTATCAGCGGGGCGATACCAATGGAACCTTCCAGTTTGAAAGCGCCGGCATGCAGACCCATTTGCGGGAACTCCAGCCCGATAAGTTCGATGATCTGATTGCGATGAACGCCTTGTACCGGCCAGGTCCCATGGAGTATATCCCCAACTTTATCCATCGCAAGCATGGAAAAGAGGAGATCAGCTATGATTTACCCGAAATGGAGGAGTTCCTCAAAGATACCTATGGGATCACCGTTTACCAGGAGCAGGTCATGCTCCTATCTCAGAAGATTGGAGGCTTTAGCAAGGGGGATGCCGATGTGCTGCGGAAGGCCATGGGGAAAAAGCAGAAGAACGTCCTGGATCGCATGAAAGACCAATTTGTCCAGGGCGCCCTTGCGAAGGGGCATCCTTTGGACAAAATCCATAAAATCTGGACGGACTGGGAAGCTTTCGCTCAGTATGCCTTTAATAAATCCCATTCGACCTGCTATGCGCTGGTGGCTTATCAAACGGCATATCTGAAGGCCCATTATCCAGCCGAATATATGGCCGCCGTATTAAATAACCAGTCAAATATAGAGAAGGTTAAATTCTATATGGAAGAGTGCCAGCGCATGGAACTATCCGTGCTGGGCCCCGATGTCAACGAAAGCCTCAAAGGATTTTCGGTAAACAAAGATGGGGTGATCCGATTTGGACTCAATGCGATCAAAGGGGTGGGCGAATCCGCCGTTGAACATATTATTCAGGAGCGGGAAGTCCATGGAAATTTCAAGGATGTCTATGATTTTTTCGCCCGTATCGATGCCCGGACGGTGAACAAAAAATCCTTGGAGAGCCTGGCCTGTGCCGGGGCATTCGATGGGTTTGGAGACCTGCATCGGGCTCAGTTTTTTCATCAAACCCCTGCCGACCCCCAAACCGGCTTTGATCGATTGGTGCGCTTTGGTCAGCAGGCTCGCGCCAGCGTGATGAGTGCCGAGAACAGCCTATTTGGAGACCTGGAGATGCCGGCCATTCAGCCGCCACCGATTCCGGATCGGGAGCCATGGAGCCTTCATGAGCTGCTGGAACGTGAAAAGGAGGTCGTTGGGATCTATCTAAGCGCGCATCCCCTGGACGCTTTTCGCTTTGAGATGGAGAACTACGGCTTTATCCCCGTTGCTCAGGCGAAAGAGCGGCGCGGGGTCCCGCTCCGTATGGCCGGCTATGTTTCCGATTCGGCCCACCGCATATCGAAGAAAGGTACCAAGTTCGGGAAAATGGTTCTTAATGATTATTCGGGGAGCATGGAGATTATGCTCTGGGAGAAGACCTATATCGAGTTTAAAAATTTCCTGGAAGATGGAAATAAAATCGTCATCCAGGGTCAATATCTGCCTCATCGCTATCGGCCCGATGAATGGGAACTGGAGATCCAGCGCATCTATCTGTTAGAGGAAGTCAAGAAAACCTTGACCAAAAAGCTCATCGCCACCATCCCTTTGCAATCCATCGATGAAGACTTGATTTCATTTATGTTAGAGAACCAGAAGCAATACGCTGGGGATGCAGAGATGATCTGGAATGTGGTGGATGCCGACCTTGAAGCCGAACTTCGATTCAGCAGCTTGCCGGGGCGCCGACTGACGATGAACGATGCGCTCATTGAGTATTTGGAGGCTCGGGGCATTCCCTTGCGGGTCCTGTCCTGAGCCCTGCGAGGGGCGATTATAGGCCTATTCATCTCCTCTATGCGATATTTCAGGGAATGGGCTTAACTTTGAGGTTCAAACCTCTTTTGATAGATTTAGTAAAATTATTTTTATGGCTACTGAATACACCGATAGCAACTTTGAAAAGGAAGTACTCCAGGCGGATCGCCTTTCTGTCATTGATTTTTGGGCAGAGTGGTGCGCACCCTGTCTGGCATTAGGCCCTACGATTGAGGCGCTGGCCAAAGAATACGAAGGCCGCGTGAATGTCGGAAAGGTGAATGTGGATCAGAACCCACAGCTGTCCGTGGATTATGGAATTACTTCCATCCCAGCTGTTCTTTTCATTAAGAACGGTCAGGTGGTAGACAAGCAGATTGGGGCCGCACCCAAAGGGGTCTTCGAAAAGAAGATTCAGCAGCATATGTAATGCGGCCGCGCTGTCTTTTGCCAGAAAATGCCGATGGAGGATGTCCTTTGTCGGCATTTCTGGTTCCATGAAGGTTTGGGCGGGGTGGACGCCGATTCTGTAGCCGAAATCTTAATAATATTTTACCTTTGCACCGCGTAAAACGAGTTCATCGAATCTATGTTTGAAAATTTAAGTGAACGCCTCGACGCCGCGTTTAAGCAGCTAAAAGGGGAAGGAAGGATCAATGAAATTAACGTCGCCGAAACCATCAAGGACATTCGACGCGCTTTGGTGGAAGCAGACGTAAACTATAAGATTGCCAAGGAGTTTACCGATCGGGTGAAGAAAAAGGCCCTGGGCTCGGAAGTGCTTACGGCGGTTTCTCCGGGGCAGCTCATGGTTAAAATCGTGCGCGATGAGCTGGCCGAGTTGATGGGCGGAACGGAAGCCACCCTGAATCTGGACGGGAATCCCAGCGTTATTTTGATTGCGGGCTTACAAGGATCGGGAAAGACCACCTTCAGTGGTAAGCTGGCCCATTACCTGAAGAAAAACAAAAAACTCCGCCCCTTGCTGGTGGCCGGCGACGTGTACCGTCCGGCAGCCATCGACCAGCTGAAAGTCCTGGGTTCCCAGATTGAAGTACCGGTTTATGCTGAGCCTGAGACCAAAGACGTGGTAGGCATCGCCCAACGTGCGCTGGCCGAGGCCAAAGCCAATGGGAATCGAGTGGTGATTGTCGACACCGCGGGCCGTTTGGCCATCGATGAAGGCATGATGCAGGAGGTGGCCGCACTGAAAGCCGCCCTCATGCCCCAGGAAATCCTTTTTGTGGTGGACTCGATGACCGGTCAGGATGCAGTCAATACAGCGGCCGCCTTTAATGAGCGCCTAGACTTTACGGGCGTCGTCCTCACGAAGCTGGACGGCGACACCCGCGGAGGGGCAGCCCTTTCGATTAAATATACCGTCGACAAGCCCATTAAGTTTGTCAGCCGGGGCGAGAAGATGGACACCTTAGATGTGTTTTATCCCGATCGGATGGCCCAGCGCATTTTGGGCATGGGTGATATTACCTCTTTGGTTGAGCGGGCCCAAGCGGAATTTGATGAGGCCCAGTCCAAAAAGCTGGAAAAAAAGATCAGGGCCAATAAGTTTGATTTCGAAGACTTTAAAACCCAGCTGGCCCAGATCAAGAAAATGGGAAACATCAAGGATTTGCTGGCGATGATTCCCGGTGTTGGCAAGGCCATCAAAGACTTAGATATATCCGACGATGCATTTAAGGGAATTGAATCGATGATTAATTCCATGACCCCTTATGAGCGGGCCAACCCGGACAAGATCGACAGCGCCCGTCGTCGTCGCATTGCCCAGGGATCCGGCAGAGACATATCCGAGGTGAATGCTTTTATGAAGCAGTTTGAGCAAATGAGACAGATGATGGGTCAGATGGGCAAAATGAAAGGGATGATGCCGGGGGGCATGAAGCTGCCTTTCGGTTCCTAAACAAGCGGGTAAAAAATCTTGGCTTAAAAAAACAGGGTAGTATTTTTTTTACCTTGATTTTTTAACTAAATTTGCCTCCCTTAATCAATTATTGTTCACGCAAATAATGTCTATTATTTATGGCGGTTAAAATTCGTCTTCAGCGACACGGGTCTAAAAAACGTCCTTTTTATTTTATCGTGGTAGCCAACAGCGCGGCACCGAGGGATGGTAAATTCATCGAAAAACTGGGTACTTATAATCCCCTTACCGTACCGGCCACCATTCGGCTGAATCGGGATCGGGCCCTTTACTGGTTGCAGAACGGAGCCCAGCCTACCAATACGACCAAGCGCATTCTTTCCTTCAAGGGGGTGCTTTATCTGAAGCATTTGATGCGGGGCGTATCATTAGGGTTGTTTGACGAGAAGACGGCTCATGAGAAATTCGAGGCTTGGAATGCAGAGCATGAAGTGCTGGTAGCCAAAAGAGAAGAGTCTCATCGTAAGGCCAAATCAGAAAAGCGTCATGCGGCCGAAGGCGAATCCATTCGACTGATCGAGTCGAAGATTGCAGCCAAGGAAGCGGAGAAAGAAGCCGAGCTGAAAGCAGCCCAGGAATCCGAAGCGGCCGAACAAGCGGCAGAGCAAGCCGAAGCCACCGAAGGCAATGCGCCCGCAGCCGAAACTCCGGCCTCAGAATCGGGATCCGAAGGAGAAGGAGAAGGAGAAGCGGCGGCCGAGTAGGCCATATCTTGGGTGCGCGACCCTGAAAGCGGCCTCAGCGAATCCAATCCATCGAAACCAATCCATCGAAACCCATCGAAATCTATAGGGATGGTCAACCACCAAAACGGTCGTCCATCCCTTTTTTCGTGCGCCCACCGGGCGGGCCTCATTCCTCCACGGGGATTGTGCCGCTCTGGGTTTGAATTTGTGCTATAAGCCTGTATTTTTGGAGGTTTTATAAAACGTCATTATGAACGCTGCGTCCCCATTCTCCGGCAGAGAAGCCGAACCTCGCGCTTTCAGGATGGTTTTCCTGATTCTTTCCGTCCTGACCCTGGTCGTCATGGGAGGTCTGAGCCCCGACTACGGCCAGACCGGGGATGAATGGCTGCAACTAGAATACGGCCGTCAT
>CAZYEZ010000131.1:0-6630 GCA_964646775.1 uncultured Chitinophagaceae bacterium
TATGAAAAAGTCCGAGAAAAGTGGGTTTTCTATAAAAGTGCGCAATGTGGGTTAATGAACAACGGGGGAACCCTGCCGATCAATAGAATCCAGGTTTTCACGCCCCAAGGCCAATTAGTCCGTAGTCTAGATGGGGACAGCATAACTCAATTGGAGGCAGCAGACCTATCCGCTGGTCTATATTACATCAAGCTTTTTTCTGACCACGGCCACCTGGCAAGCAACAAGTCCCTCGTAATTGACTAATTTCTCCTCCTAAAATACATCAGTATGGTAGGAATCTTCGTTATACCTCCATAATACGGACATAGAAAGGCTTGTTTCCTTCACAGTTTCCTTCGATAGGGGCGCAGCTTCATTAACTTTTGCGGTTCGATAACCGGTTCCGCAATAAACCAGCTTTTTAGTGAATATCGAACCAATTATTAGCTTCTATCCCAGCTACCTCCTTGGTTCTACATGGGGTGTACAAGGTTGAGAGCGCATTCGGCGCCTTATTTTGCCTGGTGCATATGTTGTAAATTTAAACTGCAATGTCCAACTGAGGGAAAGTAAACAGCTGTCTATACAATAAACCACAAAATCATTTGGCATGAAAAGCTTTTATCGGTGCTATCCATTCTCCTCCTGACATGTCAATCTAAGGATCTAACGGCACAGGTGACACCAGACGGGTATCTGGACAGCATCTTCGTGTAACGGCCAACCCTATTAGTGGGGATACGATCCGGATTGCCAAGCATATTCATATTTAGACGGTTTTTTTGGACCAATTACATTGGGTGGACCACCGGACGAAACCGGGGACCGTTGAAATCGACTTTTGTTCCCCTTACAGTTTATTGGGAGCAGCCTCCCATCTATCGGATACGCTAACGATCGGCCCGTTAACTTCCGGCGATTACCAGCTAACATTCACCTATTATACTTCTATATCCAGAGACAGCTGTGACCCAGAAAGCAGTACCGATACTTCATTTATTTTTAAAGTATCACCCCCCACGGTAATTCAGCCCTTTGATGCCCAACAGGTGGTGAAAATTTTTCCCAATCCGGCCAAGGACATTCTAACGATCCGTAGGAATGATTTCCTTTCGATCCGGGAGATAAACATCCGGAATATGCAGAAGATTGGTAAAGGAATATGCGAGATGGGATCAGAGGGCACTCGATATTTTGGATTTGCCTCCCGGGATCTACCTGCTTATTCTGGATACCGATTAAGGACGGGTGCAACATCGGTTTTTCAAAGAAGGCACCGATTAGAGACGTTGAGAATTCATGTTATTTTGAAGTTCTTCTGCCTTAAGGGAAACGTGATCTTTAACAATCTCAACATTGAGCCGACTTTAATACAATCTTCTTCGATAGATCATCTGCAACCGCTCCCACAAATTCCCCCGAACAGACCTATGAGATAAGTGCCGGCATGGCTGATTCCAGCTGGTTGTAGCGACTAATGGAGATATCGCCGCAATTTTTAGGTTGCTAAATAATTCGGTCGAACCATTGAGCTAAACGACCCAGATTCTCATGTTAATCCGCAATATGAGTTCTCATTACCCTTAACCCGCCTATCTGTGACCATTTCCCCGCTAAGAGTTTCGCCTCGCATGGATAGTGGGGCTAAACAACTCGATTCTCTCTACCTCTTTGGTTACGATACCTTCATCATCAATTCAGCCTGGTTGAGCCGATCTCGAGCTCCTACGCCGCTAATATTCCGAGGCTGATTTTATCGTCTCCACGCTATTGGAATAAGTTTTAAATCTCCTCGCCCCCCAACGTCCGGTTCAAACCGGGGGCGCCTCCAAAAGTGATATTAGATAGTTCTATTACCAGTACTTGATACGACGCCAATCGCTTTCTGAGTAGGGAACAGATGCAGCTTTATCCGCTCGTTGGTAAGCCCTTGGGAAAGGCATCAGGCGCTTATTATACAAATCAACAGAATTCCATTTTGGTTTCATCGAAGGTTTCATCGAAACTTTCGTCTCAGTTCTGACTTTTGGCAAACCATTGCCTGAGCCAACCAGCAATCACCTTTTGGGGAAAAAATTCATCTACCTGCTGTAAAATAATCTATCGGCAAATCATCTAGCTGCCTGAAAATGACTGAATTTGCTAATCTGAGCCGTCAGCTTGAACCTTAGGCACAATTCTTTTTTAAGGATTGGTGAAACATAGCGGGGGCTTCGTCTCCTGCGCATCTAATAATAACTTAAAAACATCAATTTATGAAAGTCTCGAAGATCAAGTCATGGCCGATATTACTGGCCGCATGTGCATTTACTTATTCCTGTAACGAAGCCGGCAATTATAACGACGGAAACGTTGACGACAGAAACGCCCAAGTCAATCGTGCGGACGATAACCCCAGCCTCTCCTCTCGAGAAATCAACTTTATTGAGGACGCGCTTGAGAAAAACGCAATGACCATCCATCTTTTGGAGGACGGTATGAATAGGGCTACCGACCCCCAGGTTCGCTCCGACGCACAAAAAATGATGGACGAACAGAACGCCCTTCGGGAGAGCCTAAGAGCTTACGCGAATCAACACCGCGTTTCTTTAAATGAGGTAGATCTTAACGATCGGGAAGAAATCAAAGCGGATCCAGGCACCAAATGGGACAAGGAATGGGCCGATGAGGCAGCAGACCTTCACAAGGACCTAGTTCGGAAATTTGAAAGGGCCGATCGCTATGCCGAAGAACAAGAGCTTAAAGCGATGATTCGAACCAACCTGCCCAAGTTGCGTTCCAATCTTGAAATCGCAGAAAACCTGGAGTCTCGGTTAGACTAATGTGCCTGTTCGGCAACCGGACCTGGTTTCCATCAATTGGAAAACGTTCAGAGCAGGCGCTAAGAAAATACATCAACGATTCATGAGGGCTCTTTTTGACGGCGGCCCATGACCCCCGCATAGGCCGCCGTAATGAGCTATGCATATAATTAAACTAGCAAAAATGAAAATAGCTCAAGTTCCCCCATTATATGAGTCTGTACCTCCCCAAAAATACGGTGGTACAGAGCGTGTCGTCCATTACTTAACCGACGAGTTAATCAATCAGGGACATGAAGTAGTGCTATTCTGTACCGGTGATTCTAAGACGCGCGCCCAACAGGTTACCGTATGTGAAAAAGCACTTCGCAGTCACCTGTCCACTCAGGACCCCCTTGCATGGCATTTACTTCAGATACAAATGGTTTTTGACCGGGCCAGCGAGTTTGACATTATCCATTTCCACAATGACTATCTTCATTATTCCTTATCGTCTATAAGCCGCTATACGCACGTTACAACACTTCATGGCAGGCTAGACCAAATTGATCTTCAGCCGATTTACAGACGATTCAGTAACATCCCTCTGGTCTCCATTTCCAGGAACCAGCAGTTGCCGTTGCCGATGGCAAACTGGGTAGATACCATTTATCATGGATTACCTGAAAATCAATACTCCCTGGGTGACGGGAAGGGAGACTATCTGGGATTTTTAGGCAGGATATCGCCAGAAAAGCGTCCGGATCGAGCTATAGAAATCGCCATTAAGGCAGGGATGCCATTAAAAATTGCCGCCAAGGTCGACCTCAAAGACCATGACTACTTTGAGCAAGTCATCAAACCCAAACTTTCCCATCCTCTCATTGAGCTTCTTGGAGAAATCGGGGAAGAGGAAAAATCTGCATTCCTAGGAAATGCAGCAGGACTCCTGTTTCCCATAGACTGGCCCGAACCATTCGGAATGGTAATGATTGAATCCATGGCCTGCGGAACCCCAGTCATCGCCTTTCATTGCGGGTCGATCCCGGAAATCATCAGTCCGGGAATAACTGGGTTCATTGTCCATTCGGTTCCAGAAGCTGTGGCCGCCATTGAACAGATTCCCGATTTCGACCGTCGCCGATGCCGGGACACCTTTCTAGCGCGGTTTACCGCAGAAAAAATGGCCCAAAAATACGTGGGGGTATACCAGCGCCTCCTTGGTTCAAAGCTACAGGCTCCGCGCAAGTATTCGCGAACAGAAACTTCACCCTATGCCGGAGATCATTCAATTTGAAGACAAATACTATATAGCCGTCAACTCCAGCTATGCGGACAACCGGGTAAAAGTTCTAAACTACGGAGACACCTTCGGCATCTTTGACCGAAGAGGGGACATAAAAATGTTAGGGGAAAAGATTCAGGGGATCTATCATAATGGAACCCGGTATATTAATGATCTGGAACTCCGCATTAATGGGCTCCGCCCCTTACTACTCAGCTCCTCGGTCAAAGAGCAAAATGAAATTCTAACCATCGATCTGACAAACCCACCAATTAAAAATTCCTATTCATCTTTCATCCCCAAGGATACCCTGTATCTAGGTCGCAGCAAATTCCTAATGGACGGCGTCTGCTACGAGCAAATTCGCTTAAGTAATTATGGAATCCAGGAATACACCTTTCAGCTAAAACTCAGCATCTCGGCAGACTTTAAAGATATTTTCGAAGTTCGAGGAATAAAGCGAGCCAGGTCGGGGGAAATCTATGAGATCACTCATGGACCCGATCATAGTATTCAAATCTGCTATATTGGCCTGGATAAGATTAAACGCATAACCCATGCTTCCTTTTCCATGGCGCCCACCGGCTGGGATAAGTTCAACGAACCTCTATTTCAGATCACCCTTGGACCAAATCAGAAAATAAACTTTGATTATACCCTTCGATTCCAGGAAGGGAACAAGATCAACAAGACCATTGGGTACGCACAAGGGCGGCAAAAGCTGGAGAAAGATATTCGGAAGCATGCCTATGGTTTCCCCCAGATCCACACATCCCATGAAAAGTTCAATAGCTGGATACAGCGCTCCAGATTCGACCTCTCTTCCCTACTTTCCAGAACACGTATGGGAAATTACCCCTATGCTGGGGTCCCCTGGTATAATACTGCGTTCGGCAGAGATGGAATCATCACGGCCTTGCAAACTCTATGGGTGGTACCTAAGATTGCCCGCGATGTAGTCCTTTATCTTTCGAAGATGCAGGCCGAGAAGCTGGATCGGTTTCGCGACGCAGAACCAGGGAAGATCATTCATGAGGTCCGGGGCGGCGAAATGGCCGCCCTGGGTGAGATACCTTTCGAGCGATATTATGGTTCTGTGGACTCTACTCCCCTTTACGTCGTCCTGGTGGGACAATATATCCGTAGAACCGATCACCTGGCTATGCATCAGAAAGTTTGGAAGAATGTTAAAGCGGCGATCCAGTGGATCGAGGACTATGGTGACCTCGACGGAGATGGGCTCATTGAATATGCCCCCGTAGTTTATGGCGGCCTTAGTAACCACGGATGGAAAGACTCGTTTGATAGCATTTTTGACGCCGATGGAAGGATGACGAAAGCGCCCATTGCCCTTTGCGAAGTGCAGGGCTATGTTTACCAGGCATATCAGGAAGGAGCCTACCTCGCCCAGCGCATGAAGGAAACTACGCTATCAAGGCTTTGGAGCCAAAAGGCCGTCAAACTGAAACAGCAGTTTAACCAGTCGTTCTGGGATCCAGAAAACAAGACCTATGTCATCGCCTTGGACAAAGACAAAGTACCCTCTCGCGTCCTCAATTCAAATGCAGGTCATGCCTTGTATTCTGGCATTGCCGATAAAGACAAAGCTGCCGTCCTGGCTGAGACGCTGATGAGTGACACCATGTTCAGCGGTTGGGGAATTAGAACTATCGGGAAAGGACAACCCAGGTATAACCCCATGTCCTACCATAACGGCTCCATTTGGCCCCACGATGTCGCCATAATTTGTGCGGGTATGGCCCGATACGGTTACTCCCAGAACGTCGAAAAACTCACGATGTGTATGTTTGAAGCATCCCAACAATTTGAACATCAGAGGCTTCCAGAATTATTCTGCGGGTTTGACAGAAGGCGTGGCGAAGGACCCACCAACTATCCCGTGGCCTGCTCCCCGCAAGCTTGGGCGGTGGGTGCCTTATATATGATGTTAGAGGCATGCCTCCAAATGAAAATCCAGGCCGACGAAAAAATATTGAGCTTCCATAAGCCCAATCTGCCGAAGGAAATAGACACTTTGGAAATAACGGGGCTCAAACTTGGCAACAATGAGGTGAACCTCTTTATAAATCGGCTCGGCTTCGAATCTGTAAGCATCGATTGTAAAGCATTGCCCCGAGGATGGAAGCTTGTAGTGGAATAAGTTACGGCGCTACCCTTTTAGCGAAGGGACGACAAACAGAAATTTCTATTATTCCATGAAGTGGAATACGAGTCCAATCATAAAAAGAACAAGCCCAAATGCCTACATTCACTTAAACCCAATTCGGCCATCGCCAACCTATTTGGGACGTGTATTGATAGCAAAAGGGTAAAGAAGGAAAACAATTGGGGGATGATGGCCATTGAAATCCATTGAATATGAAAAAACAGATCATTATTATCGGAGGAGGATTTGCAGGGATCGCTTTAGCCAGGCGCCTGGTCAAAGATTCGGCCGTTCATGTCACCTTAGTCGACAAGAACAACTACAATTTTTTTCCACCCCTTCTTTATCAGGTGGCCACCGGCTTCATTGAAGCCTCCAATATTATATGTCGCTCCGTTTTCAGCTTTATGGAAAAC
>CAZYEZ010000132.1:0-2699 GCA_964646775.1 uncultured Chitinophagaceae bacterium
TATTTTTTGCAAAAATAAAAGATAAAAGGGTATTTATATATTTTATGAAACAGCGCAATAACTTCTACCGGTTTATGATTATGCTTCTACCCTTTTTGGGGATGGGAACACTCGCTCAGGCCGCCACCGCCGGGGCACCTTTTTTCTCCTTGGAGTCCAGATCTGGATTACTCCTGATTTTTCTGCTGCTTTTGCTGAGTTTAGTTGCCTTGGCAATCTATATCTATGCAAGCGTACAGTCCTTAAGAGCGCTAATTCGAAGAAAGCCAGACCTAGGGAAAGAGAACTGGAAGACCCATTTATATAAATGGTCTACCGAAGAGATCGATAAACTCGTGAAGTATTACCATGATATGCGGCGGCGTCAAAAGAATGATCATGGGCTGCGTTCCTTGCTACTTCTGATCATTGCCTCAGGCATTCCAAGCATCGCAATGGCTCAGACGGACTCTGCTCCACCGTCATCCCTTCTTGCTGAGCCGGGCGTTATCATCACACTCATTCTCATTGCAATTCCGCTTTTGTTCGGAATGATATTCATGGCCGTAAAAATCCGTCAGATCTTTAAATCTACGGAGGCGCAGAAATCGGCGGAGGAGGCTCAGGCCATCCTTGAATATTTGGAGACCATGGATCCCGAAGAGGTGGAAGCGGAACTGGTAAAGCGCAAGCAGGCTTTAGAGTATCAATTGGAAGGAGATTTGCTCGCCGGCAACCATCCGCCCGTAGACCACCGCGGCGTGGTCATACCCATGGAGCAAGAAGAAGCGCCACGGGTCGTCGCGGCAAAAAAGAGAGCGCAGAAGCGGGTTCCGGTGGAACCAGCCTTTGCGCGCCTGATACTCTGGTATTTTGCGTCTGCATGCTTTTGGCTTGTCTTCGGAACTACCGTAGGGGAGTACTTAGGGATAAAATTCGTTGCCCCAGACCTTGACCATAGCTCCTGGCTGAACTTTGGAAGACTTCGGCCGGTCCATACGAACTCCGTATTCTGGGGTTGGGGATCGCTCGGCATGCTTGGTCTCGGCTACTACGTAGTTGCCCGGGTCAGCAATGTGCGCCTTTATTCAATTAAACTCGCTTGGTGGGCGCTCTGGTTAATTAACCTAACGGTGATACTTGGCTCCATAAGCCTTATGGCTGGGATCAATAATGGGGGAGGGGAGTATCGAGAATACATTTGGCCGATTATGGCGCTTTTCGGTATTGCCTTGGGCTTGTCCCTTTATAATTTCCTGAAGACCATTGCTCGGAGAACAACCCGAGAGATCTATATTTCCAATTGGTACATGGTTGCCGCCATTATGTTTGCCATTGTAATATCGGTGGTCGCTTATTTGCCTCAATGGCAAAACGGACTTGGAGAGACGATCATCCAGGGGTATTATATGCACCAGGGTGTCGGCATGTGGTTCATGCTTTTCACCTTAGGAATTGTATATTATTTCCTTCCTCAGCAGCTAAACAAACCCATTTACTCCTATAGCTTGGGAGTCTTGGCCTTCTGGGCGCAGATTCTGTTTTACACGCTCATTGGTACTCACCACTTTGTCTTTAGTGCGATACCCTGGTGGCTTCAAACGGTGGCCATCGTGGGAAGTGCGGGTATGGTCATCCCGGTGGCCGCAGGGACCACGAACTTTCTGCTCACCTTTAAAGGGGATTGGCACAAGCTGGGTGTCTCCTATACTTTACCCTTCTTTTTAGTTGGTATTATCTTCTACTTCACGGGATCCTTGCAAGGAACAGCGGAGTCCTTTAGAACGACCAACTTGATGTGGCACTTTACGGATTTCACCGTTGCCCACTCGCATCTGACCATGTATGGGATCATCACCTTTTTCCTCTGGGCGGGGATTTATGCCCTGGTACCACGACTCACGGGTAAGGAAGCCCCACAATTTACCGTGGGAGCCCACTTCTGGTTAGCCTTAATTGGATTGATGTTCTATACGGTCCCCTTAATGTATGGAAGTACGCTAAAGGGCATCATGTGGATGGAAGGGAAACCCTTCATTGACTCGGTAGTCTTCATGGCACCTTACTGGTTATGGAGGGCAATCGGAGGAAGCCTAATGTGGCTCTCCCATCTGTTCTTTGCCTATAACCTTTATAAAATGTGGGGTTATCGGCGGGAACCAGAGGTCCCGGAAATGGTGGGGTCTAAAATTGACGAGGCAGCAAAATATAATTAAGCAATATCCAAATCTTAAATTTTAAGCACCGTGATGAATTTCTTTAATGATCATCGAAAACTGTTCGGGACAGCCCTAGGTATGTTTTTGCTGCTGACCATTTTGGTCGCCATCATGCCTGCCTTGTCCAATCAGAAGAACAATGCGCCGCTTCCCGGTTCTGTACCTCTTGAAGGGGACGCTCTAAAGGGCAAGGCCATTTATATTGCTAATGGTTGCGTAGGTTGTCACACCCAGCAGGTTCGAAATGTGGACATGGATCGGGTCTGGGGTTCGCGGCCAAGCATACCTGCAGACTATGCAGATATTAAGCGAACCGATTTCTTCCGAAATACGGCAACGTTGATGGGTACGGAGCGCACGGGGCCCGATCTGATGAATATTGGCGCTCGTCAACCAAGCCTTGACTGGCATCTGGTTCACCTTTACAATCCCCGGATTGTGGTTCCAGAGTCCATCATGCCTGCTTACCCCTGGCTGAACTATGCCGTACTGGATGGCAGC
>CAZYEZ010000132.1:2709-6528 GCA_964646775.1 uncultured Chitinophagaceae bacterium
GATGTTCGAACTGAAAGATTCGGCCAGTAAAGGTGATATCGTGGTCAATGTTCCCGAAAACTTCCTTGGACCTAAATGGTGAACCATTGTAGCGAAGCCTGAAGCACTCCAACTGGTGGCCTACTTGCAGTCCCTGCAGCATGTTCCCTTACCGGATGGCCTTCCAAGTCCTGCTTTCCTTTACGAGCGCAAGGCAAAGAAACTGGCCGGGGAAGATGGGGTGCTTGAATTAGACGGGGCCGCCTTGTACGCCCAGCACTGCCAGGCCTGCCATCAGGCGAACGGAGAGGGACTTCCAGGCGCATTCCCTCCATTGAAGGGTAGTTCCATCGTAATGGATGATAACCCAGAGATTTTCGTGCAGATTATTATGCAGGGTTACAACGCGCGCAGAACAGAAGGGTATGCCCCTATGCCTGCTGTAGGAACCAATGCGGAACTCACGGCAGAAGAAGTAACGGCCATCATTAATCACGAGCGAAGCAGCTGGGGTAACGATGCCCGGAAAGTAGAGCCGGAGGAAGTGAAAAAGATTATGGAAGCGATCAAATGGTCCAACCAACCATCATGATTGACCTCACCTAAATGTACATTGATATGAAAAAGTTATTGAGTATGACAACGGGAATTCCTTGGTTCAGAGGAGGATTTAAAACCCTGGGTTTGACCCTTGGATTGGTTTGTATGAGTTTCATTTCTTTGGCTTGTCCGGTCTGCGAAAAGCAGCAGCCAAGTTACCTGAAAGGAATTGCACATGGTGCTGGGCCTCAGAACGAGTGGGATTTATACATTTTCTGGTCTATGGTTGTTATTGTACTGGCTTGCCTCATATTTTCGATTAAATGGCTGATAAAACCCGGAGAGAAGAATCCCAATCATATCAAAGCAAAGATCCTAAACTTAGAATAATGAAAGACCGCAGTACGATCATGATCTTTCTCGATGACGAGCAAGTCCCCTTAGCTCAGTTTGACGCCCCAAGTCATTTTGAGTTGGATACGACCCGCATTCCGGACGGAAAGCATGTACTTAGAATCGTTAGCCAGGATCCATCGGGGAAGGAGGGAATCCGAATTGTTCCCTTTGAGGTGAGAAATGGTCCTGCCATCGCCATTGAGGGAATTAAGGAAGACCAAGTAGTGGACGGTATCATACCCGTGATGATCAACGCCTATGGAAAGGGGGATCAAAAGCAGTTTTTGATCGAAGGCAGTGAATCTCCAAGGGGAATACCATTTTGGGTTTTCGTTCTCGTTATAGCCTTCTTAGGCTGGGCCATATTTTATTACTTTAGAATGAGCGAGGTGCCGTTATACCAATAAAAGGAAATAACGGGTTTTACGATTCTAAGCAAGAAAACGTTGGAATGATGGAGCACGAAGGCAGTACCACCAAGGAATGGACGGGTAAAGCGGGCCAGGAAGAGCCCGGGCTTTCCATTGCACATTGGGTGCGGGAATCTTATGAAACGGCAGAGCTTTTTTGGACACTGGGGATCGATTATTGGACCAAGGGACATCGATCGCTGGCGCGCGTCTGTGAGTCGAAAAATCTTGTTTACGAGGATTTGGTTGCTAAACTGGAAAAGATCACTCAAGACGATCAGCACCGCTTTCCGGATTGTGCGCACTGGCCGCTAGAGCTTATTGCAGATTATGTAGAGAAAGTACACCACCCATTTTTGTATCAGGAGTTTCCTAGAATTACGGAAGATCTCCACCCATTGACGGAAGATCCGGTTGAAGGGGAAGAGGAGTGGGCGGAACTGAAGGAGCGATTTGGGCTATTTAGCGGAGAGGTATCCATGCATATGCGCAAGGAAGAGATGCTCGTTTTCCCTCGCATTCGTAAGTTATGTTCTTCAAAAAAAGAAGATCAATTATGGAGTCTCAATGCGCTTCCAAGCCTGCCGAAACTCTTTTCATCGCTTTTGGAAGAACATGATCAGGAGGCCGAGCACTTAACCCGAATTTTAGACCTTATCGAGCAGCTGAATGCCCGAGCTGTTGGTAAGCGGCAGCAGTTGATCGACCAGCTAGAAGAAGACTTGCAAGCCTTGGCTCGGGATTTCAGATTCCATACACATTTGGAAAACAACATCCTGTTTCCTCAAGTTTCGTTGAAAGAAAAGGACTTGCAAGGATTCCATGGAATCCCTTCGGCTGGGGAAAAATAGATTATCTTTGCCTCCAATAATTTTGTGAAGGAGTTTCGGCATCATTACTTTCCTTGTTGATTAAGATCGGCGAAGGTTAGAGAAGTTAGAAAGTCAGGTTGCCGTACTTAAATAGATTATGATCCAGAAAGTAGGTGGGCGTCACGCTTATTCCCCAAAATCATAATCTGGCTAAACCGAGTTTGGGAAAATGATGCCTATAGAAAATGAGTACACCAAAGTTTAACACCAGCAACCCTTCTATTTATTCGGAGCTGAGGGGTAGAATCAACGAATATTTCAAGGCCAATGAAATACCCTTGACGGGGAATGGACGGCTATATACGAAGGCGATTATTTTAATTGGGTCATTGATTGCCCTTTATATTCACCTGGTCTTTTTTACTCCACCTTGGTGGTTGGCTATTCCCGAGTGTCTACTTATGGGGCTGATCACTGCGGGCATTGGCTTTAATGTCATGCATGATGGCGCCCATGGGAGTTTTTCCCGCCATCCCCGGCTTAACCTACTGGCATCGTTTAGCCTAGACTTGTTAGGGGGCAGCAGCTTTATGTGGAATACAAAGCACAACATCATTCACCACGCATACACCAATGTAGATGGAGTCGATGACGATATTGATGCAGGCTTCATGTTGAGAGTAGCGCCTCAGCAGAAGGCATACTGGTTTCACCGGTACCAGCATCGTTATTTTTGGGGTCTCTATTCCTTCTTATATCTGTATTGGGTGTTTCTTGCCGATTATCAAAAGTATTTCACCCGAAAAATTGGCCCCATTCCCCTAAAAAAGATTAAACTAAAAGACCATCTGTTGTTTTGGGGGTTTAAGGTTTTCCATCTGCTTACCTTTGTCGTCGTCCCGATTATCATGGTTGGATTCTGGCCTTGGTTGATTGGATTTCTTATTTATACAACCTTCAGCGGACTCATTCTTAGCCTGGTATTTCAACTGGCACACGTAATTGAAGAGACCAGTTTTCCCGAGCCTGTGATGCCCGAGAATAAGCTCGAGGATGAATGGGCCATGCATCAGCTGAAGACCACGGCTAATTTTGCCACGGGGAATAAATGGATAACCTGGTGGGTAGGAGGACTCAACTTCCAAGTAGAACATCATCTGTTCCCAAGAATTTCGCACATTCACTATCCGGAAATCAATCGGATTATTCGAGAGACTTGTGCAGAGTTCCAATGGCCATATATTGAACATCCAACTATGGTTAGAGCCATCGCCTCCCATGTAAGCCATCTAAAAGAAATGGGAAGGGGATAGGGCATTTTCCCAGTATTTGGTAAAGAAGTTTTAGAGCTATTATGTCCATAAAAAATATTCTTATTGCCTCTCACAATTTACGTATCGGCGGTGTTGAGAGAAGCCTTATAGGTCTATTAGGCAGTTTTGATTATGGCCGGTATAATGTCGACCTTTTTCTCAACACACATGATGGAGACCTGATGGATTTGCTTCCTAAAGAAGTAAATCTAATACCAGAGGAAAAAAAGTACTCGAGCTTGCTTCAGCCGGTTAAGTGGAACCTATCTCGAGGTAATTTTGATACCGACCTAGGTAGCTAATCAATACTGCTGAAAACAGTAAACTCGCGAAACATTCATTGGAGTTATGGAGCAAACATTCAAATGC
>CAZYEZ010000133.1:0-6482 GCA_964646775.1 uncultured Chitinophagaceae bacterium
ATCGGTGATAATACCCAGGGGTCGTTGCGCCTCGTCCACGACGGCCGTTGCACCCAATCTCTTGCTGCTGATCTCATAAATGATATCAGGGAGCGTGGCCTGGGGGCTTACTTGGGGGCGGGGGTTCTGCCGGCTCAGATCCTTGACGCGTAAATAAAGCCGCTTTCCTAAAGATCCCCCCGGGTGGAAGCGCGCGAAATCGCGGGCGCTGAATCCCTTAAGCTGCAATAGGCAAACGGCTAGGGCATCCCCCATGACCAATTGAGCGGTCGTCGAGGTGGTCGGGGCCAGGTTGTTCGGACAGGCTTCCTTCTCGACGCTGGCGTTGATCAGAAACGACGCCTGGGTCGCCAAATACGAATCTGTATTACCACAAATGGCGATGACCGGATTGCCAAAATTTCTGATCAAAGGAATAAGCATTTTAATCTCGGGGCTTTCCCCGCTTTTGGACAGGATCATCACCATGTCATCGTCCTGGACCATTCCCAGATCGCCATGAATGGCATCCCCGGCATGCATAAACAAGGCCGGTGTTCCCGTGGAGTTCATCGTTGCCACGATCTTCTGGCCGATGATGGCACTTTTCCCAATACCCGTTACCACCAGTCTTCCCTTAGAGGCATGAATGGCTTTTACCGTGCGCACGAATTCATCATCAATAAAGTCGGCCAAGCGAGCAATAGATCGATGTTCCAGTTCGATCGTTTCTAAGGCAATCTGTTTGATTTTTTCCACGGAATCCATGGAACAAATTTAGGGGTTCATCGCCAGAAAGGGGGATCCCCGATCGAGAATGCCTATATCCGAAGACCCATCGCGGGAGTTTCTGGGTTTCTCGTTAATTTTGAATGACTATGAGCGATCAGAAAACCCAATTTCTTGCCAAAGCCGAGGTGAAAGCCCAGGACCTAGAACATAAGCGAAAGCTTAGGTTCAATATTGAGAAATACGCCCAAGCGGTCGTAAAAGGGAAGACTCAGTTTGCAGATCTTGAAGTCGCTCGAAAAATGGCGAAGAACCGAAAATGGATGGTCGCCGAGAAACTGGATGAGTATCTGGAAATCTTTGAGAAAAATTTCGTGGCCAACGGGGGTAAGGTGATCTGGGCCGAAACCGCACAGGACGCCCTGGAAGCCGTGGGAAAAATCTGCAAAGAGCGCAAAGCGCGCCAGGTAGTCAAGTCCAAGTCGATGGTCACCGAAGAAATCCATCTCAACGACTATCTTAAGACGCAGGACATCGAGTCGATCGAGACGGACCTAGGTGAGTATATACAGCAACTGGATGGGGAAGCTCCCTATCATATCGTCACGCCGGCCATGCACAAGAGTAAAGAAGACGTGGCCCGTCTTTTCCACGAAAAGCTCGGCGTGCCCCCTCGCCTCAGTCCTCCGGAACTCACTCAAATCGCTCGTACGAATTTGCGAGAAAAGTACCTGGAAGCAGAAATTGGTCTCACAGGCGGCAACTTTCTGGTAGCCGATATCGGCGCCGTGGCATTGACAGAAAACGAAGGCAATGCCCGGCTGACCACTGCCTTTCCTAAAACCCATATTGCCATCGTAGGCATTGAAAAGTTGATCCCTTCCGTCGAAGACCTTCCTTTATTCTGGCCCTTATTGGCCACCTACGGAACCGGACAGAAACTTACCGTATACAATACGCTGTTTAGGGGGCCCCGTAAACCCGATGAAACCGATGGTCCCGAAGAGATGTTTGTGATTCTTCTCGACAATGGAAGAACCCGTTTGATGGCCGAGGAACTTCGCGAAAGTTTGTACTGCATTCGTTGCGGGAGTTGCTTAAACGTATGTCCCGTGTATATGAATATCGGGGGACACGCTTATGGGACGACTTACTCCGGACCGATTGGATCGGTAATCAGCCCCCATCTTAAAGGAATGGGGGATTTTGGACATCTTTCCCATAGCTCCAGCCTCTGTGGCGCCTGCACGGAGGCCTGTCCGGTGAATATCAACATTCACGGAATGCTGCATACAAATCGAAAACTATGGGTTGAACAGGGCCATGATTCGCTCGCGGAATCCTTAGGCTGGAAACTTTGGAAAAGGAGTATGCAGAGTCGGCGAATCTTGAATATGGCTGGGGCGGGCACCAAGCGCCGCATGTTTTCAGCCCTTTTTTCTCGTTCCTGGGGAGCCGAACGCAAGATGATCGAGTTTGCCCCGCAATCCTTTTCCGAGTTATGGAAGGAACGGAGCAAAAAATCGAACACGCATGGCTAAAACCTTGCTGTCCCTGTATGCGAAGAAACGATCGCCGCGACTGGAATATGTACTTCAATGGATTTTCAGGGAAACTTGGGGGCTGCGTTGGGAATGGGCATCCGATCCAGAACAGGCGGATATCGTCTACGGTGCCATTCATGAGGGTAAATATTGCCTTCCCAGCTCGGGAATCCTATTCGAAAAAGGGATTCCGGCCAAAAAAATCCATTGGGGAGATTGGGATTCCATGCCGGTATTTTTTCAGGATAGGGATCAGGCCTACCCCATTCCCTTCGATCTTTTTGGTGCCGTGTTTTACTGCCTTAGCCGATACGAGGAGTACGGAGCAGCGGCACAGGACGCCCATGGACGATTTCCACCTACGCAAAGCTGCCTCTATGCGGAGGGGCGACTCCTTCGCCCCTTGGTAGATGAATGGATCCAAGCCTTTGGGGAGCATTTGAAACAGCGCGGCTGGCAGCTATACTCGCCACGGTTTCAGTTTTTACCGACCTACGACATCGATATGGCCTATTTATATCGCCATCACAGTCCGTGGCGGATCTTGGGTAAATGGGCACGTCTCTGTATGAAAAGCCCCCCATCCATTCCTTTAATGTTCTCGGTTCTTTTAGGTCGAAGAAAAGATCCCTACGACAGCTTTGAAGGGATTTGGCAGCTAGAGGCCGCCCATCAAACGAAAAGCATTGGGTTTTTTCTCCTTGCTAAAAATCCATCATCCTTTGACCGAAACCATCCGGCAGGTTCCCCGGCAATGCGGGAGCTTATCCATAAATGGACGAATCATAGTCAAGTCGGATTGCACCCATCCTATTACAGTCTAGACGAGGTTAATAAGGCGGTGGAAGAAAAGCGCATCCTTGAATCCATCCTTTCCTCTCCGATCTATCGATCGCGTCAACATTATATTCGATGGAAACACCCTCGGGATTTCAGGAAAATTCTTGCATTGGGAATCCGTGAAGATTACAGTATGGGCCATGCCAATCATATTGGGTTTCGGGCGGGGACCAGTCGAAGTTTCCTTTGGTACGACCTAGATGCAGAGAAGACGACCGAGCTACGGATCTTCCCTTTCTGCTTCATGGATACGACCGCAAGATTTTATCATCAGTGGTCCGCACCTATTGCTTTTGAAGCCTTAGAAAACCTGGCTCGGAAGGTACATGCAACCCAAGGGCTTCTCCTGCCTATATTTCACAACAACAGCCTGGGAGATGATTCAGGATGGAAGGGATGGCCGGAAGCCTATGCCCGCTTTTATGGCCACTGGGCCTCATTTTCGAATATAGACCCGAGTGCCCACACCCACCAAGGTGAATAGTTCATCCACGTCATGGTTCTTTAATGCAACGCAGCCATCTGTCCAGCCAACGCCCATTTCAATCAGGTCATCGCCGCCCTTCCAAATTCCATGAATACCGATATCCCCGCCAATTCTGGCGGAGCGCGGAATAATCCCCCTTGCTTTCAGGTCATTGAATCGGATTCTAGCCGAATCGTTTGGGTAACTAATGGCCATGAACTTATTGTATTTGGAGTTCGGATTAATCCGGGATATGGTAAACCATCCCTCGGGAGTGCATCGGTCCCCTTCCATGAATTTATTCTCCGAAGGGTTGGGCCCAAATACGGCTTTATAGTTGCGAACCAGCCTACGTTTATAAAATACTTTTAGACTATACTTTGACTTTTCCACCAGCAGCATGACAGAATCTCGATCCATCGTGTCTGGAAGTAGGGGAGGGCGGGCATCAAATTCAAACCGCCGGGGCATGATAATGGTTTGGGTAACCCGCATTAACCCCTGATTGTATTGTACTTCCCGAATGACGTTTCCTTTGGCATCGGTATACTCCCGGAGCAATTTCAAATTCTTTGGAATCTCCTGACCATAGGCATCTTTTTCTGCGGATCCTTCCTGTGCCCAAATCTGATTAGAACCGGTCATGGACAGGAACAAAATCAAGATGCACAAAATGCGCTTAAGCCTGCCGTCTATGAACTGCTGGAATCTTACCATTTTGTCCTCCCTTTTTCCTTCTTTTCCCTATTCTACGAAAATACAAAAAAAGTTTTTTGATCCTTGGGGTCCGCCCTGTTTTTAACAGCACGGGTTTTCGCTATCCGGCCTGGGGGAAACCCGAATCAGGGAAGCCAGAATGGGGACTAAAAAATCCCTCTTATCTTTGATAGATTTGATAGACCAGTAACCGATTCAGCAGTCTATGTCCTTAACGTTCACAGAAGAAAATTATCTCAAAGCCATATACACCCTCCAGTCCCGTTCCGAAACGGGGGATGTATCGGCGAATGAAATTGCCGGAAGGCTGGATAATCGCCCCGCGACCGTAACGGACATGTTAAGAAAACTCTCGGAAAAGCAACTCATCCATTACGAAAAATACAAAAGGGTCCGCCTGACCGAAACGGGTAAACACACGGCTTTGTCTGTGGTCAGGAAGCATCGGCTTTGGGAAACCTTTCTCAGCGAAAAACTATCCTTTGACTGGGATGAAGTCCACGATATTGCCGAGCAGCTGGAACATATCGATTCGCCCAAGTTGATCGAAAGACTGGACGAGTTTCTCGGATTCCCTCAGTTTGATCCCCATGGAGATCCCATACCGGATGCGCAGGGTAAGATTCCTAAATCTTCCGCCCAACTTCTTTCTCTAGCGCCTCCTGGTCGCTGGATTCAAATTGTAGGCGTAAAAGATACCAGCCGGGCTTTTCTAAGGCAGCTGGCCAAAGACGAACTGGATATCGGTGCATCCCTCATGGTTAAGGAAAAACTTCCTTTCGACCATAGTTTGATCATAAAGACCCGTGCAGGTAAAACCATACAGATCTCCGAAAAGATGGCCAATAACCTTATGGTCACTTAAAGCTTGACATCTCCTTAGCCAATTAGAATTAGAGACTTCATTTCGCCTCTATACTTTAGATGGGGCTACCCGTGGCTTTTTGTAAATGGGAACGGTTGAGCAAGGCTCTCCGTACATCATGGAAAACACATGTGGCCGAAGCTTGGCAGTGATCGCCATATACGCCTCTGCCCCCAGTCCTTCGTCCCCACAACCTTTAATGACCAGCTTTTGTCCTATATAGGGACTTGGGTCCAAGGCCTGGATATTGGAAACGGTACGCACCTTTTTTAGCTCCTCCGGACTGCCAAAATAAAAGTCCTTTGCATAGGGAGATGCATTGGCGGCCACAAGCATATAGGCCCAAACCGGTATGATGGCATCCCCGGAACAATAAACCGCCAAGTGTTTCCCTTCAAACTCCGACCAATCCTGTGTTTTCAAGGCCTGCCGAAAATCCTTCTCCCTGAGAATTAAACCCTGGAAAAGAAAGGGCTGCAAGTCGAATGCGGCGATCTCCCCAGGTTGGGGAACAAAGGTTTCGAGGTCAAGAGTGATGAGCCCGCTCGCCGCCACCTTATTCTTAATTTCCACGCTCATCCTGCAAAATTAAGAAATCGCTGACAACCGGTCTCCAGACGACGGGAGGCCGACGGGAGGCCGACGGCCTAAAATCCGATCCCATCTAGAGATTTCGGCTGTTGTATTCTACTTTGGCGGATTTGCGCAGCATGTCTTGGATGCCACCACCCAACGCTCCCGTTAGTTGCCGCTGGAGCATGAGACGGGTTTGGTCAATCTGATCTTCGTTGATGGTTTGGTCTCCCTGCCAGCGGTCTTTCACTCGAATATAGATGACGCCACTCTGGCCTTCAATGCCTTTAGAAAGGGTGTTTTTCTCCAGTCCGGAATAGAAAGCCATGCCTACGGCCCGGGGCTCAAAGCCCATGCCGGCAATAAAAGGTGTGGAAAGCGTAAAGGAATCGGCTTCCTGGATTTCACTTTTACTTGCGGTTGCCAAGGCTTCCAGGCTTGCTGCCGACTGATAATCTGCAATAATCTTTTGCGCTTTCTTCTCATTACGCACGGCTGTCTCTATAGATGGTCGGATGAGATCATCGAGTTTCATTAAGCCGGGATTCTTTATGGCCGCCAGTTTTGCAACGACGTAACGATTGTCAATAGAAAAGATCGGTGAGACCTCCCCCACTTTGGCTTCATACATCCAGCGAATTACTTCGCGACTGGAACCCAGGCCAGGGAGGATAAAGTCATTCGCCTTGACATTCTCCGCCAGCTGTTTATTTAGTTGGCCATTTTCTACCGCTGCATCGAAAGCTTGGGCGGTATTATTTTGGCCTGC
>CAZYEZ010000134.1:0-6297 GCA_964646775.1 uncultured Chitinophagaceae bacterium
AAGAAAAGGTACCTGAAGACTTTAGAGTGCCCCTTTCCCCTGCCGAGTGCGTGCGGGTCCAAGGACAATTTCCCGTTCAAATCCTGGTTGAACCTTCCCCCCGTCGTTGCTTTTCGGATAGGGAATACGAGGAGCGAGGGATTCCGCTGAGTCAAGACCTCTCCGGTTGCGACATCCTGCTGGGCGTAAAGGAAGTCCCCGTAGAGAAGCTGATCGAAGGCAAGACTTACCTTTTCTTTTCTCATACCAAGAAGAAGCAAGCCTACAATCGGTCGTTGATGCAGGCTTTGATTCAAAAGCGCATTCGAATGATTGACTATGAATGCCTGACCCATGAGGACGAGCAGCGTATACTAGGGTTCGGGCTTTTTGCAGGCATTGTGGGCGCACATAATGGTCTATGGTCTTATGGTCAAAAAACGCGAAAATTTGAACTTCGCCGGGCCTTTGAGCTAGGCACTTATGAAAGGCTGCAGGAACATTACAGCCATGTGAAGCTGCCCCCTTTGAAAGTTGCCTTGACCGGGTCCGGAAAAGTGGCTGCCGGAGTCATGGAGGTGATGACGCATTTTGACATCGACCAGGTCGAACCGCTGGACTTTACCCTTCGGGAATTTGACTATCCCGTTTATACGCACTTAAAAGGTGCGGACTTATATGCACGAAAGACAGACGGTGGATATCTTAGAGAAGAGTTCCACCGTACGCCCCAGGGCTATCGATGTCTGTTTAGCCGATATCTTGCCCATGCAGACCTGTTAATGAATGGCATCTATTGGGATGAAAATATCGACCGGCTATTTACCTGCGAAGACCTTGAAAGTCCTGCCTGGCGGATATCCGTCATTGCTGACATTACCTGCGACTTACATGGATCCGTTCCGATTAATTTAGGTTCAACGACGATATCCGATCCAGTATATGGCGTAAATCGTCAAACCAGGGAGAAAGAAGTCCCCCATGGACAAGGCTTGGAGGCGGTGGACGTTATGGCGGTTGATAACCTGCCCAATGAGCTGCCCCGAGACGCCTCGGTGTACTTTGGCCGCCATCTGTCTAAGTTTATCTTTCCAGAACTCCTAAAGGAGGAAAGCGATATTATAGAGCGAGCAACCATTTGTAAACAAGGCAGGCTAACGCCTACCTATACCTATCTTGCCGATTACGCTTATGGCGACCCCGCAGATTTAAACCAGGAATAGGTGAAGCCAGCAGCATTAATTTTGCGATTTTAGGCAATAGAGCAGGGGAACTTGCGTTTAAGGTTCATGGTGCTAGACTTCTACACCTTTAATCTAAAATTCATAATATGATTAAACGCTTACCCCGCTCTTTAAGTTTTTCACCCGCCCATTCGAATAGGCAGCCGCCAAGCAGGCAAGACATTTTAAGTTGCCACATTCAACAAGGCCATTTGGATTTCCAAATCCGTCATCAAATTCAAAAGGATTTGATTTCACCGGACGAGAACGTTGTCCAAGGGTTAATTCAGGCGGTGTTAGCTGCGAAGTTCCATGACCGTGATCTCGGGCAGAATCCCTAGTCGACCCGGATAACCAATAAACCCAAACCCACGGTTAACATAGAGAAGTTGATTCTTCTCGCGGTAAAGTCCGGCCCAGCGCTTGTAGACAAACTGAACGGGACTCCACTGAAACCCAGGGATATCAACGCCGAACTGCATGCCGTGGGTGTGCCCGGCCAGGGTCAGGGCGATGTCGGGATAATTCAGCACTTCGGCTTCCCAATGGGAGGGATCATGAGAAAGCAATAGCTTGAAGGGCGTTTCTCTGGCCTCCTTCCAGGTGTTTTCTAGATCGCCGTGTCTCGGAAAATGAGGGCGAGCACTCCAGTTCTCTACGCCGAGAATCGCGATCTGGTCTCCATTACGCTCCAGGATCCGATGTTCGTTCCTTAAAAGGATCCATCCCATTTCCTCCTGAATCCGCACCATATCTTCGAGGTTCTTTCTTTTGTCACGCTCGTGAGGCCAATGATGGTAATCGCCGTAATCATGGTTGCCCAGGATGGAATATACACCCAGGGGCGCATGGAGCTCTGCGAATTGCTTTTTATAGGGGAGCATTTCATCCGTGGTGTTATTTACCAGGTCACCCGTGAACACAATTAAATCAGGCTTTTCCTTCATGATCATGTCAATGCCACGTTGTACCGCTTCGTGGTTATCAAAACTCCCCGCATGAACATCAGAAATCTGAACCAGTTTCATTCCATGGAAACCCTTGGGAAGGCCGGGAAGGCGGAGACTCATCCGACGGATCCGATAATTATACCGGTTGGTCATTCCGTAAAGAAATCCCCCCACCGAGGTGGCGCCAAAAACCATGGCTAAGCGCATCAGGAAATCAGATCGGCTAATCCCCCCGGTCGACGGGACTTTCCTTTCCGGCTGTACGATCCCGGAAATCCACTGTGATAGCCAGATTATGCCCCTTCGTAGCTCGTCTCCGAGCATGACAATCAGGATAAGAATTTTCCCTACCAGTAGCCCCATGGTGAAGGCGACATAGAAGTTTTTGCCCATGGTCGGCAGGCTTGCCCAGTCAATTTTTCGAAAGAAGAGTAACCCTGCCCAGGTTGCCAGGGTGACGAATACATAGATTCCGGTGAGTGTTATACGTGCCCCGGGCGGTAAGAATTTAGTCGCGGAGCGTACGACCAGAAAACTATAGTATTCGGCCGCAAGAAATAGGGAAAAAGTGATGGTCAGCTGGAGGAGCATAAGTAGGGGGCCGATTAGTATGCCAGGAAGCCGCGTATCTGGTCCTGCACTGCCTGGATGGTTAATTCGTTTTTCAGTTGTCCGGTTTCATCCATTTCCTGATGAATCCGACTGATGGGGATTTTATTGTAATAGATATTCATTTTCAAATAGTGCAGTATGCTGGTCAGATGATCCAGGCCTCGGAGGTTCCCCCCGCGTCCGTCGGCAAGACCCACCAGCATGGCTTTTTTATGCCACCAGCATTTTCGGATATCGCTATGGTCGAATAGCAACTTTAGAATGCCCGGAATGCTGCCGTTATATTCTGGAACGACAAAAACAAATTTTCGTGCAGGGATCAAATAAGCAGATTCGATTTCCAAGAATGCCGAACCTCGCTCCCAAACCGGCCAATCTTCCAGACTCAACAGGTGGACATCGGCCCCCTGCTCGCGGAGGAGCGACGTATAATGGCGGGCCATTTTTAACGTCATGCTGTTTTTCCGATTTGTCCCCGAAATCACTGTAATCATAGGCTCTAGGAAAGAAAATAAAGGGCAAAGGTAATGGATTCCGGTAAGCCACTAGGCATAGAGGTATAAGCCCTGTTTATACGGTAATTGGTCAGAAAAACAAAGCCTGCGAGCCAAGCTATTTCTCCTGGCTCGGGGAAAATCCAAATAGGGACTGTATTTTTGTAGGAAGCAGGTCAAAGACGATTAAAGTAATTGATATATGGAGTTTATTTATTACGGGCATTCTTGCTTTCAGATCGAATTAGGCGGTAAAAAACTTTTATTTGATCCATTCATTACGCCCAACCCTTTAAGCCAATCCATATCCTTGGATTCGATTGAAGCGGATTATATTTTGTTATCTCATGGCCATGCGGATCATGTGGCGGACCTGGTGCCGATAGCGCAGCGTACCGGAGCCATGGTGATTGCTAATTTTGAGATCTCTGAATGGGCGAAAGCCCAAGGGATCGAACAGGTACACGGAATGAACTTTGGGTCAACCAATTTTGATTTCGGGAAGCTTGTCATGGTTCCGGCTTCGCACAGCAGTTCCCTGCCCGATGGAAGCTATGGAGGCCAGCCAGGAGGCTATATCATTCAAACGGATGGGTTTGGGTTTTATTTTGCCGGAGACACGGGGCTGATTCGCGATATGGAATTAATACCTTTGTACGGCCCCATTGACCTGGCTGTACTTCCGATAGGCGGAAATTTCACCATGGACGTGGAAGATGCCGCCCGAGCTGCGGATTTCATCCAATGTCGACGAGTGGTAGGCGTTCATTTTGACACCTTCCCTCCCATTAAAATTAATTCGCAGGCAGCCATCGAACATTTTGCTTCGAAGGAAAAGGAGCTTATTGTACCAAAAATTGGGGAACGATTGAATTTTGATCGGTGATCATCATATAATTTGAACAGGAGACGGCATGACGAAGATAATTGCAATTGCCAATCAGAAAGGAGGAGTAGGGAAGACCACTACGGCCATTAATTTGGCGGCTAGCCTGGCCGTGCTGGAGTATAAAACCCTGCTCGTGGATGCGGATCCGCAGGCCAATAGTACGACCGGGAACGGGTTTGACCTGAAGCATATACAGCTCAGTCTCTATGATTGCATGGTCAACGAGACCCCCGCTTCTCAAGTGATTTTGGAGTGCGAGACCCCTCATCTGTATTTGCTTCCCTCGCATCTGGATCTGGTGGGGGCAGAGATCGAGCTCATAAACCATCCCAACCGGGAGCATATTTTGCGCCATATTCTAGAGGAGCAGAAAAAGGAATTTGATTTTATTATCATTGACTGTTCGCCTTCTTTGGGATTGATCACGGTCAACGCTTTGACGGCTGCAGACAGCGTTGTCGTCCCGGTCCAATGTGAGTATTTTGCCTTGGAGGGATTAGGAAAGCTATTGAATACCATTAAGATTGTACAGACCCGGATCAATCCGGAGTTATCCGTCGAAGGCATATTGATGACCATGTACGATGGAAGGCTTCGTCTCTCTAATCAGGTTGTCGAGGAGATCAAAAATCATTTTGAAGACCTCGTCTTCCAGACCATCATTCATCGGAATACACGTCTGGGAGAGGCGCCTGGATTTGGAAAGCCGGCCTTGCTTTATGATGCGGACAGTACGGGGGCGGTAAACTACCTCAACCTGGCTCGGGAAATTCTTCAAAAGCATGACCTGACCCGAATTAAAAATGAAGATAAAATTTTCCAAACTGGAGACTAATGGCGCAGCCGAATAAGAAAAAAGAATTAGGTAAGGGTATTCGTGCCCTGCTTAATAACATCAATGATGAACTGCTCGCTCAGGATACCGGGGCGGGGGCAAAGGTGGTCCCCGACCGCAGTCCCGGGCCAATGCACCGCATCCCTCTGGACCAGATACATCCCAATCCGAATCAGCCTCGCAAAGATTTTGACAACGTAGCTTTGGCGGAGCTGGCCGAAAACATTCGACTTCACGATATCATCCAGCCCATTACCGTCATGAAAATGACTCAGGGGAAATACCAGATCATATCCGGGGAGCGAAGGTGGAGGGCCTCTCAAATGGCGGGCCTTAAAGACATTCCGGCCTATATCCGGACCGCAGACGAGCAGCAGCTGCTCGAAATGGCTTTATTGGAGAACCTGCAGCGGGAAGACTTGAACCCCATCGAGATTTCCCTGAGCTATCGCCGACTCATGGACGAATGCGGGCTCACGCAAGATCAGCTGGCCCAGCGTATGGGTATGGACAGGAGTACGGTCGCCAACTACCTGCGGCTTACCAAACTCCCTCCCGATATCCAGCAAGCCGCTAGAGCGGGAAAAATAACCATGGGCCATGCCCGGGCCTTGCTGGGGCTTGAACAAGTAGATCTTCAGCTTTACGCGTTTAGGGAAATCGAGAACAAGGGGTTGTCGGTTCGCCAGACCGAGAAACTGGTGCAAGCCCTGACCGCTCCGGAAGGAAAGTCCAGCGGGGCGAAGGCTAAGCCATCGACCCTGCCTCCCGCGTACAAGAAAATCGAAGATCAGCTGTCTTCTCATTTTTCCACGCGTGTTCGCCTGGAAAGAAAAAAAGACGGGAAGGGAAACTTGCAAATCGAATTTTATAGCGACGAAGACCTGGATCGGATTTTGCAGGCGATCGATGCCTAAGGCCGCCTACCTACCAGGACCGCGAACCCCCCAAAAAAGACCGTCATGGGAAAGGCAGGCTAAGCCCTGCGATTTGATTGAATGGATTGAAAAAGCGAACCAAAAGATCACGAAATTCCGCGGCCCGGGAAAACAAGGCCGCCGGAGAGCCTCCGGGGGGATTCATCCATGATGGCCCGGGGGGCGCCGAATCCCTGCTCGCGGAATCTAGGGCCCAGGCACCGCCCACCAAGACTTGGCTCCAAGCAAGTAGAAGGAAGCAGAAGGATTTTTCCCGTATGTTAGATCGGGCACCGATGCGGGAGCTCATCCCCCAATTACCCGTCTTCCATGAGGAGGCCTTTCAAAAATGGGACTGCCTCGCTTGCGCCAATTGTTGCCGAAACCATTCCCCACGA
>CAZYEZ010000135.1:0-3605 GCA_964646775.1 uncultured Chitinophagaceae bacterium
CAGCAGGGGAACTAATCCCCTGCTTCCTACTCGATATCAGAGACATTCCTTTGGCGTTCTCCACTACGATATCCTTCTGTAGGCATTGCTAAAGGCGAGAGGGATGGCTTGGTCTGCTTCCCTATGCAGACAAGTAAAGGCATCCTGTAATCCAAGCATTGATAGCCGGGAATTTGGATGATTGCTAATGATGAGCCTCTCCTTTAAGGTACTTAATATAAGCTTCAGCTCCTTGTTCGAGGCTGGTAAACGGCATGGTGAAACCCGCATTTCTTATTTTCGTGGTTTCGGCTTGGGTATAGTACTGGTACTGATCCCGGATCGATAGGGGAGTATCAATATATTGGACGGAAACAGGAAGATCCAAGGCGCTGAATACGGCCTGGGCAAGGTCATTAAAGGTTCGCCCCTTTCCGGTGCCCGCATTATAAAGCCCCGAAGCAGGCTTATGATTCATGATCCAAAACAGGATCTGAGCGATATCATCCACATAGATGAAATCTCTGATTTGGCCCCCGTCCGAATAATCTGGATGATGGGACCGAAATAATTTTAAAGTCCCCGTAGAAGTGATTTGGCGAAAAGCATGGAACAGAACGGATGCCATCCTGCCTTTCTGGGACTCCCCAGGACCGTACACATTAAAGAACTTAATGCCTGCCCAAAATAAAGGAGCGGACTCTTGGGCCAGCGCCCAGAGGTCGAAGTCTTGTTTTGACTGACCATAGGGGTTCAAAGGTTTCAACAGGCGAATATCCGACTCGTCGCTGTATCCAAAGGAACCATCTCCGTAAGTTGCGGCCGACGAAGCATAGACCAAGGGAATCTGTGCTCGAACACAATGCTCCCATACCCGTTGTGAAAACCGAAGATTCCATTTATTATGCACTTCGGGGTCCATTTCTAGGGTATCGGTACGGGCGCCCAGATGGAAAAAAGCCTGCGCTCTGGGGAATGGGTTCGTCCAGCATGCGTTTCGATCGATCCGATCAAGGAAGGGAATATCTTTCCAGTTAACTTCTTTCCTTTTTTGCTGAAAGTCGTCAATACCAATAAGGTTTCGGAATCCTTGCCTATATAGAAACCGACAAAAATAGCTGCCGATGAAACCTGCCGCGCCCGTAACGATAATGGGCTCATGTCTGTTTAACATGGGGTACTCCTCCATGAAATGCTATAGGAATGCAAGCCCCGCCGATTAATGCCCCGAGGGTGCATGGGTCTCGGTCGCTGCTCCCGCGCTATGCCCATCACTGTCTTCGCTGACGATTTTTACGAAGTTTACCAGGGAAACAAACAAAGCAATGAGAATAAGCGAAAACCAAAGCGCCGACTGAGAGTAGGTATTGGGCTTTGGATCCACCACGGGGGCTTCTGAATGCTCATGGGAATGATGCGCCATACTGAAAGCTTAAGTTATAGATGGTTTGAAAACTCAAAGATAAAAAGAATCTTGTCATTTTTATGGTCGTCGTCCGATCAAATTAGGCCGGCGGAGCCATGACGGTTCCGCATTTTGAACAGCGGCGTTTTTCTTCATCGGTATAGAAGTCCTTCATGACCTCTGGCAGCTGTTTTACAATATCGGTGAGCTCGAAATAGGTTTCGTGCAGCTTCTCGCCGCATTGCTCGCAAAACCATAAGAATCCATCCATTTCTCCTCCTTGCCGTTGCTTTTCAATCACCAAGCCGATGGAGCCGGGGCCTCTTTGGGGTGAATGGGGGACTTTTCCAGGTAGCAGAAACATCTCACCGGCTTTAATGGGTATATCGACGATTTTTTCATCTTCGACGATCCGTACGGTGATATCCCCCTCAAGTTGATAGAACAACTCCTCGGATTCATTATAATGAAAGTCTTTTCTCGTATTGGGTCCACCTACTACCATGACAATGAAATCGCCTGCGTCTTGATAAACTTTTTGGTTTCCTACAGGGGGTTTAAGCAGGTGCCGGTGCTCGTCAATCCATGTTTTAAGATCAAAAGGTCGTTGAATAGCCATAATGAGTTCGATGGTTAATGGAGGTAATATAAAATTTAATATTCCAGAACGCGCATTTTTACGGTTTCAATCCGCGTGTCGCCCACGCGCATGATATCAAATGCGTAATTATCAATAATCAAATGTTCATTTTGCAGCGGAATGGTCTCATGATGGGCAATGATGTATCCAGAAAGCGTTTCTTGATCGTCTGTCGGGAATCTAAACCCATACTTATCGTTCAGGTAATCCAGTTCCAATCTTCCCGAAAATAAGAATTCTTGTTCAGAAATCTGCTTTTCTAGCCGCTCAGGGGCCTCACTTTCTCCGTGGATGTCTCCAAAGATTTCTTCTAGGATGTCTTCCATGGTTACGATGCCGGCTGTTCCCCCATATTCGTCGATCACCCATGCGATGCTTTTTCGCTCCTTGGTGAATTGATTGAGCATATCTAGGGCACTCATGGTTTCTGGTACGACGGGAATTTTATGGAGAACTTCTTCCATTCGCGCTGGTTTGCGTTGCAAATCGAGGTGATGGATATATCCCACAATCTGATCAATAGACCCCTGAAAGACGGGCATTTTTGAAAGTTTTGTTTTCACAAACTTTTCCCGCGCCGATGCGATGGGTTCATGAATCGATAGGGCCACGACCTCATTGCGTGGGGTCATGCATTTTCTAAGCCTTACGTTGACCAAGTACAGGGCATTCTCGAACAGCTCCGAGTTAATTTCCTCGGTGATGGACTGCTGACCTCTTAGGGTATGGCGCATATAATGCTCTAAGTCGAGGCGAACAAAAATGGGTTGCTGCTCCCGAATACGGACGTTAAAAAGGTATTTTAAGATAAAACGGGAGATCGAGAGCAATGCCTGGGCTACAGGAAACAGCAGATGGTGAAGCAGATGCTGAGGGCCGGAGAAAAGAGCCAAGATCTGAGCGGCGCGGCGGCGCATGATGACTTTGGGAAGGAGCTCGGCAAATACTAAAACGACCATGGTGGCGACGATGGTAAGGACAATGAGGCGCAGAAAGGCCCAATGCAGCAGTTCGTCCTGGGACTCCCAAAGAGGCCGACTTATCTCCATGACCAGGATCCCATAGACGATAAGGGCCATATGCAACCCGACCAAGTTCGTGGCCAGGAACTCGGAAGGGGATTCAAGGAATCGCCCTAATATCCTTCCGGAAAACGTACCCTGCTTGCGCCTAATTTCTATGGAAAGCTTACCAACGGCATGGAAGGCCATGACGGATACGGTAAAAAAGCCGATTAAAAGCAGGCAAAGAAAAAGGTAAACCAGCATCATAGGGTTCATACCCAAATATAGACATTATCGCTTAAGAGCGAGCGTCCAATGGTCGCCGAGTAGAGATGGAATTTTGGGAAGGCTGGTCGAGGAAGGTTTGAATTCGGGATTTGAGTTCTACCACGGCTTCTTCCAGTTGATCATTGATGATACAGAAGTCGAAATAGGAAGCAAAGCCCAGCTCAAACTTCGCTTTGTTGACCCGTTCTTCGAGGCTTTCAGGTGTTTCGGTGCCACGCTTTAAGAGTCGCTCTCTTAATACCTCCAGAGAGGGCGCCTGTATAAAAAGACTCAAACAATCTTTCTCATA
>CAZYEZ010000135.1:3615-6274 GCA_964646775.1 uncultured Chitinophagaceae bacterium
CCCTTGACATCACTGGCGACAAGCGGCGTGTTCCCTTGATCCCAAATGCGGTGGAGTTCGGACTTGAGCGTTCCATAGTATTTGCCCGCATAAACCATCTCCCACTCTACGAAGGCTTGTTTTTGAACCATGGTCTCAAAATCTTCCCGCGAATAAAAATAATAATCGCGCCCATGTTCTTCATCTGCCCGAGGGGCGCGCGTGCAGGCTGAAATAGAAAAGCTCAGCGCTGGGCATTCCTGGAGCAATCGATGCACCAAAGTGGTTTTGCCTGATCCCGAAGGAGCCGTAATAACGATGATTTTTGCAGAATATCCCATGGATTATAGCCTGCGAATTAACAAAATAAATTCCATTATGCCGCCCGAGGGTAGAGGGCAGCTGCCCCTGGACCAATGCGCCATCTACGAAAATCGCAGTCTGGGAATGCACCAGGGCGTCCCAAGACTGCGAAAAATAAAATGAACTTCGAATGCGATGATGGCCTTGGACCTATTCTTCGCAATAGGCTTCAAAAGCAGCTTGAAGATTGGTTGAAATCATCTCGGCTGTACGCCCTTCGATCATATGCCTTTCGACCAGATGTACAAACTGCCCATCTTTTAGCAGGGCAAACGATGGAGAGGAAGGAGGGTAAGGTAGCAGATAGGTCCGCGCCTGCTTCACGGCATCCGTGTCATAGCCGGCGAAGCTGGTCCATAAGTGTTTGGGTTTTTTGGCCGCATTCTGAATGGCGTGAAGCACCCCGGGGCGGGCGGTTCCTGCTGAGCAACCGCAAACGGAGTTAATAACCAGAAGTCCGGTTCCGGGCTGCTTGAGCGCCTGGTCTACCGCCTCGGGCGTTTGAAGGTCTTCAAACCCATGTTGGGTTAATTCAGCTTTCATGGGGTTGACAATCTCGGATGGATACATATTATGATGTTTTTGTGTGATCAATGAATCCAGACAAAGTTAAGAAAACTATCGGCGATCCTCGTATAGTTAATGCCAATGAATGGATTGAGCATGGGGTTCCATGGGCAGGGAATATCTGATGGTTTTCGTACTATTGCGCTGGTCATTTATCGATAGCTATCCCTGGGCTAAAACCTGGGTTAAAAAGGATGTATGCCTATGCGCTGGACAGATAAGTTTCAATTTGCGACTGCTGATTATTTAAGCGATCATTTTACGGCCAGAGAGGGCGAGCGGCGGATTGGTCAGCGGATTCAGTATAGTCGGGCTGGGGCGCCCTGGGAAGAATGCCAGGATTCCAGCGCCTCCTATGTCCTTTTAGGTATTCCAGAAGATATTGGAGTTCGGGCCAACCTGGGGCAGGCTGGAGCGGCCAGCCTTTGGAAGCCCAGTTTGCGCGCCTTTTTACAAAGACAGTCCACCCCTTGGCTGGATGGTTCGAATCTTTTTCTCTTGGGGCATCTTCATACCCAGCCCTGGATGGAAGCGGCTGCTCAGCAAGATCTTGCAGGCCTGCGGGACCTCGTTGCGGAAATGGACCCATGGGTGGTGGAGTTGACCGAGGCTATTATAGGAATCGGCAAGACCCCCTTGGTGGTTGGTGGCGGGCACAATCAGGCTTATGGGCTTATTCGGGGGGCCAGTCAGCAAAGAATGAGTGCCATTGATGTGTTGAATATGGATGCACACGCCGACTATCGAGCCATGGAAGGCCGTCACAGCGGCAACGGGTTCCGCTATGCACGGGAGGAAGGCTTTCTTGATCGCTATGCCATTTTGGGACTGTCAAGAGGGTATAACGCCGCGGAAATGGTCGCCGAACTCTCGGAAGACCCGCGAAGTTTTATCCGCTTCTATGAAGATCTATTCCTATCCGGTTCGGATCGCTTCAATCACGAACTCGAGGCCGCACTCAATTTTCTAGGACGCGGGGAGGCAGGCATCGAACTGGACATGGATGCCCTAGATGGCGTGCCTTCCAGTGCCATGGCTTGGGGAGGGTTTTCCGTTCGCGAGGCGCGTCAGTACGTGCGCCGGGCCGCCAAAGGATTAAAACCCCTGTATTTCCACCTCACCGAAGGCGCCGTTCAAATGGAAGGAAGGCCCGATGAGCCGATGGTTGCCAAGCTGGCAGCTCAGCTTTTGGCTGATTTTCTAGAAGCCGCGGCTCCCAATTCCAGGTTCTAAGTCAGGCCTTATTCTGGTTTCTATCCTGATCCTAAAGATGGGTTTCTATTCATCCCTTGCCATGCGATCCAAAAACCGGCAATAATGGTTTGCCTGGAACTCGAGGGACCATTTTTCTTCCTGGTAGGGAACAAGGGGGTCCTTCGCTCCCAGCGATTCTAAGACGGAACCTAAGGCGGGAGCTTCATAAAATCGACTCCGCCCCTGAAAATCTTCATGAATGGCAAAGTCCTGATGCATGATCAGCGGTTTTTGAAATCCGAAGGCCAGGTTGAAGGCACCACTTATCTGGCGATGGAGATAATCGGCCCCCGTGCTCGATTTTCCAGACGTCAGGGGCATGACCCAGTCGCATGCTTGAATAGAGGCATGAAGCTCCGCTTCCGAAACACGGTCCCCCCAAGTGATAAATAAGGATTGAAGGCCGCGCCTTTCGGCCTGGTATAGAAAATCGCGGCGATCCCCATAAGGATGATCCCCTTGCCCAAGTAAAAAGAATCGTAGATTTTTGGTTTTT
>CAZYEZ010000136.1:0-6107 GCA_964646775.1 uncultured Chitinophagaceae bacterium
GACTATGCCCATGGCCTCGAAAAGATTGAAAAAAGGAGGGATACCCGAACCAAACAATACCTTGGCGAGGGCATTACATTCTTGCTGGTTATTTTCATTGGCGCCGCGGTAGTTTATTCTTCGTTCCGCCGAAGCCAGCGCCTATCCCGTCAACAGCATAATTTCATGCTTTCGGTAACCCATGAGCTCAAATCCCCGATCGCAGCTCTAAAACTCAATCTTCAAACGCTCCAAAGGCATAAACTTAAACCGGAACAGGAAGATAAAGTGGTCGAGCGCTGCATCCAGGAGATTGACCGCTTAAATGACCTAAGCTCCAATATGCTGATTGCCACCCAGATGGAGGGAAGGCAATTCAAACCTACCCGGGAAAAGCTGTCGCTTTCCTCGCTGGTAGAAAAAAGCCTCCCTTTCTATGAGTCTAGATTCCCCGGGAGGGTGCAGGCGCATATTCACCCCGACGTTTTTATACGAGGCGATGAGACCCTCCTGGAGTTAGCCATCAATAACCTGGTAGAAAACGCCATTAAATATTCACCCGCCGACCAGGAAATTGAAATAAGGCTGGAAACCCGGAAAAAACGCGCCCTTTTTCAGGTTAAAGACCATGGACCGGGCATTCCCGAATCAGAGAAAAAGAAAATATTCCAGAAGTTCTACCGAATTGGGAACGAAGAAACCCGAAAGCATAAAGGCACAGGGCTTGGCTTATACCTCACCCATCAAATTGTACAATCCATGAGAGGTAAGATCAATCTTCGCCATCGCTCCCCGCATGGGTCGGTTTTCGAACTGAGCTTTCCCCTGCACACTGCATAATAAGTGGCTGCTGCTCCACCTCCTGCCATCGAAAGCTCTTGCGATGATGTGGGCTCAATCCGTGTTCCTGCATCTGCCTGCGATGCGCCCGGGTCCCATATCCCTTGTTCTCTTTCCATCCATATTGGGGATAGTCCAGGTCTAAGGATTCCATATAGGCATCGCGGAGCGAGGACCGCATCGAGGAGCTCGAGCGACTGGCGGCGGCAATGGAGGCGTATAGCCCGTCCCCTCCTACCACCGTCCGATGAGGCCATTCTTTATAGGGCAAAAACTGATTTCCATCAACCAGGATTAAACTCGGGGTCATTCGGAGTTGGTCCATGGCTAAGTGCATGGCTCGAATCGAAGCCTGCAAAATATTAATCTGATCAATCATGGCTGGCGATACTTGTGCGACCGCCCAATCCAAAGCTTCCAGTTCTATGATTTCCCGCAGACGCGCCCGGTGCGCAGGGCGCATCTTCTTGCTGTCCTGCAGCAAGGGATGTTCAAAATCTTCGGGCAGTATAACGGCCGCCGCAAATACGGGCCCCGCCAGACATCCCCTGCCTGCCTCATCGCAGCCTACTTCTAAAATGCCGGGACTAAAAGCAGCTTTCAATGGCCTCTGTTTTTCGGTACCCACTTCCATAGCCGGTTGGAGAAGTTTAAAACTCGGTCAGCAAAACCTGCCAGGCTTCATCGATCTTTTTCTTTGCCAGCAGCTCCTGAGCATAAACGTGCAATGCATGATCTCTGGCTTGTTTATCCGAAGAGAACTCGCGGATGATATGGCGCAGTCGATCATCTGAGCGGAGCGCAGAGTGAGCGGGAATCTGCGAGACGTTCGCAAGCATGCCCAAGTCATTGCCCGTAAGCACGGTAGACCGGCGAATCGGTTCGGGAAGCTGATCTAGGCCGATACCGAGTTCCGTGTTGGGTTTGGGCACGGAAAATACCGCTTCCCCCGAAGCGCGGCAATAATTATCGCCGCCCATGCGCGCGACCAGATCAATTTTATGGGGATCAATCCGCCCGTCGGCATCCAGTATATCCGGGTTAATATGCATGCAAAGAACTTCCGCAATGATCAGATTGCCGGCCCCACCCTCTGTGCCCGTCTCAATAATCTGATTCACCTTACATTCAATAGAAACGGGTGATTCTTTGACGCGAAACGGACGAATATGATCCGAGGCCAGGGGTGTAAATCCTGATTTTTCGAACTCATCGACTTCCACCGGATATTCACAACTTGCGACGTTCATCTGCTGAACCATGGCGTAGCTGACAACGTTAATCACCACTTCGGGGACCTCTTTCACATTAGCCAGCGTGTGCTTGCCTGTGTTATTTCTGACCCGTCTTGCCGGAGAAAAAACACATATAGGCGGGTTGGCGCCGAATACGTTGAAAAAGCTGAACGGGGCCAGATTTCTATGGCCATCCTTGTCCACCGTCGAGGCAAAACAAATGGGACGAGGACCGATCGCCCCCAGCAGAAATCCATGTAATACAGAGGTTTTAACCTCTCCCGCTGTTATTTTCATGGATCGAAGTTACTCAAGTATTCAGACTTTCTGGTTCAAGCATGGCCGAAAAATCTCCCTTCTCCCAAGGACTTCGATGGAGGCTCCCCCCTGGTTTGCCCATTTTTGCTATCTTGGTATAACCAAACGAACCATTCATGGTATGGCGAAACTTTAATGGTCAGGTATTGCGAAGGCCGATTGCCCAAGTCGTCGAAGAAGCCATACGCCGAGAGCAGTCGGCCGGCCATAAAATCAAAGTCTGCATTGGAACGGACTCCCAAATTAAGCCTGGACGCACCGAGTTCGCCACGGTCATTGTCTTCCTTCGAGAGAAAAATGGCGGTTTTCTCTTTATCTCTCAGCATCGGACTTCCGTTCCGTTTAGTCTCAAGGAGCGGTTGTTAAAGGAAGTGAGCTTCAGCATTGAAGTCGCCTATGACTTATGTGACCTTTTTCATGAATATGAGGTAGCCCTAGAAGTTCACGCCGATATAAACACCGAACCCCAGTTTCGCAGTCATGATGCCCTGAGCGAAGCGATGGGCTATATACGGGGGATGGGATTCACCTTCAAAGCCAAACCGGATGCTTTTGCCAGCAGCTGCTGCGCAGACCGAATGATTGCCGGCTAAGTCAAATTCCCGCCCTTCTTTTTTCACCGATAGCCTGTCTTTTAGTTGGGCGTTTTGTCGCTCCATCTTCAGCGCCGCCCGCCTATAGTCAGGTTATGCAATTAAAATGGTTTACATTTATAAGCGAAAACCGGAAGACAATCCATTTCCCATGATGAACCGCATTACACTCCTCTTCTTCTGGCTGCTACTGCCTTCCTTGCTCTGGTCCCACGAGGGTTATAAAAATCTTGAATTTGTTGAAAACAGAGGTCAATGGTCGGCCCCTTTTCTCTATAAGGCCAAAACACGATCTGCAGAGATCTTTGTTGAAAACAACGGTTTCACCTTTGTGCTGGAAGCGGTGAAAAACGCAGAAATTCGGCACCAGGTGAAAACCGGACAGCTCGAACCGCCCCAAAAGCTCTCCTTTCATGCCTATCGATTGCGTTTTTTGAATGCCCAAACACCCCAGTCCGTAACGGGATCCAAGCCCTATGCCCATTACAATAATTATTTCCTAGGCAAGGATTCCTCCCGATGGAAAACCGGCATCCATCCCGTTCGCGTACTGGACCTTCAATCGATCTATCCAGGCGTTCATTTGCGCATCTCATCGGCTTCCGAAAACCTTAAGTATGACCTCATTCTGGATGCAGGTGCGGACCCCGACCAGATTGTCCTCCAATATGAGGGCGTTGATCGGCTAAGGTCCCAAGCGGGTAAGCTTAAAATTGAAACCTCCGTCGGGGAGGTTTGGGAATCCGCACCGCTGGCCTTCCAGTATGTAGATGGGCAACGGGTGGTGGTGGACTGTCGATACCAGGTAAAAGGAAACCAGGTCCGCTATCATTTTCCTTCGGGATACAATCGAGACCATCCACTTATCATTGACCCCCATGTAGAATTTGCCACATATACGGGGTCTTCCTCCGATAACTGGGGGTTCACGGCTACCTATGACGATCAGGGCAATCTTTATGCGGGCGGGATTGTGGATGGGGCGGGAACCTATCCAACCACCGTTGGTGCTTATGACCGAACCTTTAACGGAGGAGGGTCCGGTGGAAACCCGGGATTCCCTTGTGACATCTCGATCACGAAATTCAATGCCGCGGGGAATGCATTAATCTATTCTACCTATTTGGGCGGAACCGAAAATGACCAGCCTCACAGCCTCGTCGTCGATCATGCCGGAAACCTCATTATTGCCGGCCGCACCTACTCTGACGACTACCCGACGATGAACGGATTCAAAAACTCCCGGGTAGGCAACGATGCCGACATCATCCTGACCAAACTCAATGCCTCGGGGACCGCCTTGCTGGGTTCCACCTATTTTGGGGGACTGGGAGACGATGGCGTAAATATTAGTTCGATCTGGGGAACCACGAACTCCTTGCTCAAAAAAAGTTATAGCGACGATTCGCGCAGTGAAGTCATCGTGGACAACCAAGGCAATATTTATCTTTCCAGCTGTACTAAATCCGCCGGACTTCCAGTGAACGGAACCCTGTCGGGACCTCAGGATGCCCTGATCCTCAAATTCTCTCCCAACCTAACGAATTTGATCTGGGGCACCTATTTCGGGGGAACGGGCCACGATGCTGCTTATGTCATCGCCCTAAGCAAGGACCAGAGCCGATTCTTTGTAGGGGGTGGCGTCACGGCAGATCCGGGCATTCCGGGTTCTGCAACCGCCGGGGCCTATGACCCAAGCTACAACGGCGATGTCGACGGCTATATACTTCGATTCGAAAATACGGCCCCTTATACGCTCGACCGAGCCACTTTTTTAGGCACCAGCGCCTATGACCAGGTCTTCGGGCTTCAAGTAGACCTCAATGACGATGTCTATGCCCTCGGGCACACCCTGGGTGCTTCCTATCCTTCCAATACGCCATTTCAGCAGACGGGGGCCCCTCAGTATATTTCAAAGCTGTCGCCGGATTTAAGCACCATGATATTCTCCACCCGTTTTGGGAAGGCCAATGCAAACGCCGTAGATATGTCTCCGGTGGCGTTTTTAGTCGACACCTGCGAAAATATCTATGTCTCCGGCTGGGGTGGATCGATTGCGGGCAATGGTGGGAACATCTCGGGCATGCCCGTGTATTTTGGACCCAACCCGCCGACCCCGCCAGGCATTCTGTCCACGTCGACCGCGGACGCTGGAGATTTCTACTTTATGGTCTTGAGAAAAGATGCAACCGGGCTTCTATTTGGTGGCTATTACGGCGCCAATGGGGTCGGGGAACATGTGGACGGTGGAACCAGCCGTTTCGACAAGAACGGGGTGATTTACCAAGCCATCTGCGGCTGTGGCGGATCTCCAGGTCCCCTGCCGACCACCCCGGGGTCTTATAGCACCACCCTGGGAAGCAGCAACTGTAATGTAGCCGTGATCAAAATCGCCTTTAATTTTGGCTCCGTATCAGCGAAAGCTCAGGCCAACCCTTCAACAACAGTATGTATCGGGGAAAGCGTACAATTTAGCAACCTTTCCACCAATGGAGTCCAGTATCAATGGGACTTCGGCGACGGGAATACCAGCAATCAGATGAACCCCACCCATACCTATACCACTGGGGGGACTTACCAAGTTCGGCTGATCGTTATCAATAACGACGCCTGCATAGCAAGAGACACCACATTTCTGACCATTTCGGTGAACGATAACCGCGTGGAAGCTTCCTTTGACACAGAGGTCATCAACGCCTGCGAGCCCTACGAAGCAAAGTTTACCAACACTTCGAATCCAGGAACCGGGAATCCGAACTATCAATGGTATTTTGGTTATCCCGGCGGGCAGTTCAGCGGCTTTGATCCGGGCACGCGCCATTTCCCGGACACCGGGCTCTATGAAATCATGTTGATTGTCACCGACCCGACCGCCTGTAATTCACCGGACACCATGATCAAACAGTTATACTTCAATAGCTATGATGTCATGGGGGACTTCCAGGTCCAAGACCTTTGCCTGGGAGACACAACGCAGTTCGTCTCCCAGACGGAATACGCCACCGAATACTACTGGGATTTTGGAGAAGGAAGTCATTCAACCGATCCCCATCCCAAGCATTATTTCGATACCGTTGGTCGTTTTCGCGTGATGTTCGTAGCCAGCAACCCAGGATCCTGTAATGGCTATGATACAACTTAT
>CAZYEZ010000137.1:0-6054 GCA_964646775.1 uncultured Chitinophagaceae bacterium
GGCTCAAATTTGAGCTACCTCTGGGCTTATAAATCGGCATCAAGTACAAACTGGCAGTCGTTTCCGAATAGTAATTCGAATCCATTTATCATAAACAATATCCCGCTTTCCTACGATAGCTTGTACTACAAGGTGACGGTAAAGGGAGGCGTTTGCCCCACAAATCTGGCGACGGTGGTTTCCGATTCAGCACAGCTAACTGTGAAGCCAAAACCCATAACTCCGGCTGCGGTGCTGGGTCCTTGATAGGCGATTTACACTAAGTTCATTAATGAGTTTTTCATTCATCACCAAAAATTAAAATCATATCAATTAGAAACCGTAAAATCAACAAAAATTAGAATACCTAGGGTCAACATCAACAAACAATAACAAAAAACCGAAGTAAAACCAATCAGAAATCAAACCGTAACCATTATCAAAAATCAAAAACCAAAATTTAAAACAATGAAAAAGTTAATGCAAATCGCCTTTATGAGCGTTCTAGGGGCGGGATTCTATCAGTCAGCTCAGGCTCAGTCTATCCGTGAGTATTACGTATGTAGTGGAACTTCGTTCACGTTGCAATCGGCATCCACCGCGGACAATTATGAATGGAGGGTTATCGGTGCAAGCTCTCCCTTCGGTACTGGACAAACAACGTCTTCGATTACAGCACCAACCCTCGTTGCGGGTGACAACGCAGATACCCTGAAGTATGAGTTTAGGGTTGAAACGGGAGGGTGTTGGTCTGACCCTGATACCTTTTACGTTCACGTTCTACCTCCCCTGGATGTAGCGATTTCAGGAGGTGCGGGAACTTATTGTACTAACAATCCTCAAACACTTACCCTCACGGCAAGTCTCGCAACCACACCAGGTGCTTTACCCAACGGCGTAGCTGCGGATCAGTACCAGTGGGAGATTGATGGCACACCTGCCGGAACTTCTGCTACTCAGAATTATACAACGGGCGCGACATCTTCCAGCGTAAAAGTTACGATGGGATATTCCATTCCCAGCACAAGCGCGGGCGACAAGCTCGGAGGTTGTGATGCCGCTTCTACAACATCAGTTTCCATTACTGTTACTGCTGCACCAACGACCCCAGCGGTTACCCTACAATAGTTTTTTGTTGACCCGTTCAGGCCGGGCGCTCCTCGCCCGGCTTGATTTAGGTATTTTCATTCATTGCATTGGCTTCATGAGATCTCTTTTACTTCTACTTTTTCTGTTTTTTGTAGGCAAATTGGCCGAAGCTCAGGACTACTCGGAGCCATACGCATACATTTGCCCAGGCGACAGCGTTGTACTGGTCGCTGAATCAGTGGGAGCGGATTATTATCAGTGGCTTCGGGGAAAAGAAAGTTTCCAGTGGACCATCGATAATCGCATAGCAGTAAAAGACACGGGGAGATACAATGTGATTGCATATAATTTGGATGGTTGCCCATCCGATAGTTCCAACTTTGTCGTCGTGGTTCCGGATTCTATGTTTCTAAATACAGACACCGCGCTCGTACATAATACCTCCTTCCGAACCATTGCAGTCCTTGAAAACGACGAAGTGGGCTGCGATCCATTCGATGAGCAAACCGTTCGCATTACGCGGACGCCTAATAAAGGGGTTGCGACGGTCCTCGATGGAGGCAAGGTGCTCTATAAGCCCTTTCCAGGAACTTCAGGTGAAGACCATTTTACCTACGTGGTAAAAGACACAGAAGGTGTTACGGCAGCCCCTGGTTTGGTCGTCATCGAAATCAGTAATCTTTGTGGCATTCTTTATCCCAACCCCACTTCTCGGGCGGTAACCATTCATAGCCGGGATGAACGGGTTAAGTATTACCAGCTTACGACGATGAGTGGGCAGCGCCTACTCCGAGGCCTTATATCGGCTGATCCTAAAACGATTGATCTAAAGCATTTTGCAGACGGCATGTACATCATGCAGCTCATCAGTGGTGGGGGCGAGGTGCTGTGCACGTTTAAGGTCGCCAAAAGTCTGACTCACTGATCATGACTGCCCGCGCTTATATTCCTAAGCCGCTGCGCCAGGCGATCAGCTCTTTTAACCCCTCCTCCAGACTATACTGACAGCTAAAGCCAATTTCTTCTTTGATTTTTTCTGTAGATCCTATTCGGTTCTTTACCAGAGACCGGGCATCCTCCGGCCCGTAGGGCCTGAATTCAATAGGCAGGTCCACCTGTTTAAGTTTCAAGATGGTTTCACACAGCGTGCGAATATTAGTCTGCACCCCCGTCCCTACATTATAATAGCCCCATTCCTTTTCGGATAATACGGCCGCTAAATTGGCCTTTGCCGTATCCTTCACATAAATAAAATCATAGGCCTGTGTTCCGTCTCCGTGAATAACCGGTGCCGTTCCCGCATGAATATGGTTAAGTAGAATGGGAACCACACCGCTATATACGGCATGCTGATCTTGGCCCGGGCCATAGACATTCATGTATCGGAGTCCAATAATCGGCAACTGATATCGTTCGTGGTAAGCCGTACACATGGCTTCTCCCGCGATTTTTGTGGCTCCATAAAAGTTTTTATTCAGGAAAGGGTGGTCTTCGGTCATGGGCACGGTCTGTGCATCCCCATAAACGGAGGCCGAAGAAGAGTATATAAGCTTTTTAATCTTGTGTCTCACGCAAGCCTCTAAGACATTAAATGTCCCAGCAATGTTCACCTCAAAGGCCGTTCGCGGGAAGTCCCGACAATGGAGCAGCCACATGGCTGCCAAATGGAAAACATAATCTTTGCCTTCCATGGCTTTGTCTAAGAGATCAATATCTCGGATGTCTCCTCCATAGGGAAAGACCTGGCATCGGGGGTCCCGGAGGCAATCTTCGATGTTTTCCCGCTTCCCCCTTGAAAAGTTGTCATAGATCACCAATTCCTCAATGGGAGCTTTCAGCAATTCCCGAGTGACATGGGATCCAATAAATCCGGCCCCGCCTAAAACGAGTACGCGGGCGCCTTTCAGCTTGCTATAATCTGTTTTCATCTCTTATCCGGTAGATTTGCTCAATGAGTTCTACGATCTTTTTTCCTTCCTCCCCATTGGTGCTGATCTCCGTTCTCCCATTTAATACGTCGATGACATTCTGGATGACAAATTCGTGATTGGAAGCAGATCCTTGATAACCTCCATAGTGATTTCCCGGGGGGCTGGGATCTAAACAGGGCATTTCATAGTCGGCAATATGACAGTAATCTATGCGATCCATATATTGCCCGCCAATTTTTACGCTTCCCTTCTCGCCGACGATGGTCAGCGAGCTTTCCATATTGCGATCCCAAACGGAGGTGGAATAGATAAAGGATCCCATGGCCCCAGATCGGACGAAGCGAAACTGAAGCATGCCGCTGTCCTCAAATTCAATTTCCTGCTGATGGTTCCAGTTCTGGAAGCTTCCGCTCAGCTCCTCGATATCGCCAAGAAGCCAAACCATCATATCCAGAAAATGAGAGAACTGCGTATAGAGGGTTCCTCCGTCCAGGTCTTGGGTGCCGTGCCATCCATCCGGTGTATAGTATCGATGGTCGCGGTTCCAGAAGCAATGCACGGATACCATATATATCTGTCCCAGCTGGTTGGACTCCAAAAGGGATTTGATCCATCGTGCCGGCGGAGAATACCGATTTTGCATGACGGTAAATACTTTCTTATTCTTTGCTAGGGCTAGATCTATAACCTCTTGGGCGTCCTCGGCTTTTAGGCTCATGGGCTTTTCGATCAGGACGTGTTTGCCCGCCTTCAGGCATTGCATAGCCTGGGCCCCATGAAGTCCATTGGGGGTCGCAATATGTATGATATCGGTGTTCTGGGCTTCGGGGGAAGCCAAAAAATCACCGAGGTCTCGAAAATAGGGATATTGGAGGGCCAGCCCTCCGATCGTTTCTCGACGTTTGATGTCGATACAGGCCGAAAGTCGGGCAGAGGGGTGCTGGTCAATCAGGCGCATATGACGTTTGCCAATATGACCACAGCCGACCACGGCGATAGAGATAATTTTGTCTTGATTGGGATGAAGTTGAGACCTCTGCATGAAGGGGAATAAAATTAGTGGAAAACCCGGTCATTTTAAAGGAGCTTCTACTTTAGCTGACTTCTGTCTTATTTTCTTTTTTCTTCGAGAGTAGCAGCAATACCAGGAATCCCAGGATTCCTGCAAGGAAGGAGGTAATCAGTACGGAAAGCTTGGCAATATTGGTGAATCCTTGATTTTGCGGGAAAGATAGAATTGCGATGAATATGGACATGGTAAAACCCATGCCCGCGATGAGCCCCACCCCAATAACCTGAGTCCAGCTTATTCCCTTTGGTTTTTGAGCGATTCCTATTTGGCATGCCAACCAGCTGATCAGTGTAATCCCGAGCGGTTTGCCGAAGAGCAGTCCAAAGAATACGCCTAAGCCCAGGGGTGAGACGATTTCAGTTAGAAGGTCTCCATCGATGCGAATGGCCGTATTCGCCCAGGCGAATACGGGAAGGATCAAATAGTGAATGGGGAAGTGCAGCTGCGTTTCCAGTCGCATCAAAGGAGTGGTCTTGTCTGCATAGGGCGTATTGGGAATCATCATGGCTACCAAGACGCCGGCAATGGTCGCATGAATGCCGGAATGGTGGATGAAGTACCATATTCCCAGCCCAGGTACCAGATAGAATACCAGGCGTCGAACGCCCATTCGATTGAAAATACCTAAAAGAACTAGTAGGATCGCGGCGTAAAACAAATACATGGCATGGATCTCCTGGGCATAGAATAAGGCGATGACCAAGATGGCCATGAGGTCATCGACAATGGCTAGTGCCGTTAGAAAGACTTTGAGTGCCAATGGTACCCGAGATCCCAGTAAGCCTAGAACGGCCACGGCAAATGCGATATCCGTGGCCATGGGGATACCCCAGCCCGAAGCAGAGGTGAGCCCTTTGTTGAAAAGCACATAGATCAAGGAGGGAACCACGGCCCCTCCCAAGGCGGCAAGAATAGGGAGGGCTGCCTTTTTGGGGCTGGCTAACTCCCCTTCTACGATTTCCCTTTTTATTTCCAGACCGACGAGCAGGAAAAATAAGGCCATGAGCCCGTCATTGATCCAAGCTAGGGTAGAATATCTAAGCTGAATTTGAGCCGTCTCCCAACCCCATGACCTATTTAGAAACGATTGGACCGCGGGTTCAAGAGATGAGTTTGCTAAGATCAAGGATAGGACGACGGCAAAGAGCAGCAGGACCCCAGGACTGGGCCGCTTTTTTAGGATGGAAAGGAGGCCAGATATCGAAACAAATGGACGCATAAAGGTCAGATTTACTTGGGCAATGTGTGGTCTAGGTGACAACGGACGCGAGTTATCGCCTAGATAGAATAATGCGCCCGCCAAGTGTGGACAAAACTAAGAAACAAAAGCGGAGGAATCGGGGGAATCTCAGTCCCTGAGACCTTGATCGGCGCGGTAGCTGATCGGATTGCGGCAAGCCATACGAAGAGAAAGCAGGGTAATTTGACCGGAGCCTAAATCGGTTCTTGGGCAAGCTATAGGCATGATTTTTTAATCAGATAAAGGCCGGACAGTTGAAAATGCTATAGCGATATAAATAAATTAAATTTTGAATACTCAAAAAATGTTACTAATTTAATTGGGTAAGGTTCAGAAGCAGGCGAAAGGGGAAGAGAGAAAAATCCAACCATTGAGTACTGAGAAATGAACTGGGAATAGGGATCAGCTGCCATCTTAATTTTCGATCCTTTTTTTCGTTTCTTTTCGTTTTTGGTTTGACGTGTTGTCGGAATTCGCAAGTCGGGATGTCCTAGGACTCTGTACGGCGATAAGGTTTCTGATCCATGTACCTATTTTTTAACCATTAAAAACGGAGGTTTTAAATGAAGCATCTAGAAAACAAGGTGGCATTGGTCACCGGAGCTGGTTCCGGCATTGGTTTAGCAGCAGCCGAGCTTTTTTCGCGTAAAGGAGCTAAAGTTGTGATTTCTGACATTAGCAAAAAAAATGGCGAAGCGGCCGTAGAGAAATTAAAAGGAATGGGGGGTGAAGCCTTATTTGTC
>CAZYEZ010000138.1:0-5992 GCA_964646775.1 uncultured Chitinophagaceae bacterium
GGGTTCCCTGAGGAATAAGTTCGACTTCAAGCTCTCCGCTCAGCAATTGCCGCTCGAATTCATCGTTTTCGCCGACATAAGAGGCAATCATTTTTCGAACTTGCTTTTTTTGGAGGAGTAGCCCGATTCCAAAATCATCGACACCGGCGTTATTGGATATACAAGTGAGATCTGTGACTCCTTTTTTCACCAGGGCGGCAATGGCGTTCTCCGGAATTCCGCAGAGCCCGAATCCTCCTAACATGATTACGGCCCCTGAAGAGATGGGCTGAATGGCCTCTTCGGCATTGCGGACGACTTTTCTCATGGCTAAGCTTTTTGCAAATCTAGTATTCGGCATTAAGATACGCAAAGATGGATAAGGTTCCATATTAAATCGAAGCCTGATAGGGCGGCGGGTAAATGCCGGAGGGGTACCCCGAATCCTGCCCGAAGAAAAAAGGATCCTCGCTGGGGAGAATCCTTCTTTCATACATTCGATTACGGGGCTCCTATCCCAGGTATAGCAGCTCCCGGTATTTGGTCAAGGGCCAGATTTTATCGTCGACGATCAGTTCTAGCTTGTCCGCGTGATAGCGGATCTTGTCGAAATAGGCTTTGACTTCGTGGCAATAGAGCATGGCACGATCGTGGGCGTCGGCAACCAGGTTTGCTTTCTTCCTCGCCTCGATCATGGATTCTACCCCGTCGTTGATTTGCTGGATATGCTGACTGATGACTTCAACCAAGTGCTTTTGCGCCTTGTACGTGGACTCCGGCATATCGAGGTCGCGTAAACCCTGTATGTTTTTGATCAAGGTGTTTTGGTACTGAAGGGCGGCGGGAAGCACATGGTTGGTGGCGATATAACCGAGGATTCGTGCTTCGATCTGAACTTTCTTAATGTATTCTTCTAGGACAATCTCATGGCGAGCTATGATTTCTTTTTCGGTGAAAATCCCATGCTCGACGAATAAAGTTTTAGCCTTCGAGGAGATAAAGGACTTTAAGGCTTCCGGGGTATTCTTGAAGTTGTTCAGTCCCCTTGCCTTCGCTTCCTGCGCCCAGGACTCACTGTAGTTGTCCCCTTCGAATCGAATCGGGCGGGAGGCCGTAATATAGGCGCGAAGAATGTGCAGGATGGCAATTTCCTTTTTTTCGCCTTTTTCAATTAAGGCATCGACCTCGATTTTGAATTTTTTCAGCGTGTCGGCCATGATGGTATTGAGCACCATCATCGGAGAGCCGCAATTGGCGGTTGATCCCACGGCTCGAAACTCGAATTTATTCCCGGTGAAGGCAAAGGGAGAAGTCCGGTTTCGATCGGTATTGTCCATCAGGAGTTCGGGAATCTGCTTGTGTATATCCAGCTTAAGGATGACCTCGTCCTGCTCATTAAATTTCTCGGTCACCCTCGTCTCGATTTCATCGAGCACTTCGGTAAGATACTTTCCGACATAAACAGAAAGAATCGCAGGGGGTGCTTCGTTGGCCCCCAGCCTATGATCGTTATTCGCAGAGGCAATCGAGGCGCGCAGCAGGTCTGCATATTCATGCACGGCTTTGATGGCATTCACGAAAAAGGTGAGGAACATGAGATTGGTTCGGGGAGTCTTTCCCGGAGAAAGCAGGTTTACGCCCGTATCGGTTGCCAGGCTCCAGTTGTTGTGTTTCCCACTCCCATTGACGCCTGCAAAAGGTTTTTCATGGAATAGCACTTTGAGCCGGTGACGACTGGCCACTTTGTTCATGATATCCATGAGCAGGGAATTGTGGTCCACGGCAATGTTCACTTCTTCATACATGGGGGCGCATTCAAACTGGCCTGGGGCGACTTCATTATGCCGGGTTCGAAGCGGAATACCCAGTTTGTAAGCCTGCTGCTCAAAATCCTGCATGAAGGCATAGATGCGGTCGGGGATGGATCCAAAATAATGGTCTTCCAGCTGTTGTCCTTTTGCGGGTGCATGGCCGACCAGGGTGCGCCCACACATGAGCAGATCGGGGCGTGCGTTGGCCAGGGCCTGGTCCACGACGAAATACTCCTGCTCCCATCCAAGGGTGGCAGTAACCTTGGAAACGTTCTTGTCAAAATAATGGCAGACATCCACGGCGGCCTTATCCAAGGCCAGAATCGATTTTAAGAGGGGCGCCTTGAAGTCCAGGGATTCTCCATTGTAGGCTATGAATATGGTAGGAATACAAAGCACTTTCCCATGCGCGCTTTCCATAATGAAAGCGGGGGAGGAAGGATCCCATGCGGTATATCCTCGGGCCTCGAAGGTGGCGCGGATTCCCCCGTTCGGGAAACTAGAGGCGTCGGGTTCCTGCTGGATCAAAGCGTCCCCGTCAAAAAGCTCAAGGGCAGACCCATCTGATTTGAGGGTGAAGAAAGAGTCATGTTTTTCCGCGGTGGTTCCGGTTAGCGGCTGGAACCAGTGGGTATAGTGGGTAACTCCTTTTTCTTCGGCCCAGCTTTTCATGCCCGCGGCAATCTGATCGGCCATGCGCCGATCAATCTTAGCTCCGGTTCGAATGGAGTTATGCAAACTCTTGTATGCCTCGTCGCTCAGGTACTCGCGCATGGCTTTTCCTGTGAATACATGGCTATTAAAAAGAGCCGATACTTTTTTCCCTTGGTAATTAAACGTTTTTCGTTCCTCTAGGCCCAGTTCTTGGAGGGCGAGCATTCGGAGAGATGACATCAGATTAAATTTTGTGCAAATCTAAATGTTTTTCTCAATTTTCAAGAAAAAACTGCATGGTTAGGCCAAAAACATTTAGATGTGGAATATTATAACCTGTTATCTGAAGGGCGGTTAACCACGTAGGCAAGGCTGTATTCCTCGGAAAGCAGCCCTTCTAGCTGAATATTCTTGATCTCTTGGGAGCCATTTACATGAAGCGTAATGCCATATAAGGGGTGCCGGAATTGACATGTACGGATCAGGAGATCTTCAGCAAAACGAAGGCCTCGTTGTCCTGCCCATTTGTAGGCAGCTTCTTTGGCGGACCAGGCAAGGTGGATCTTTCCGGGATCTTGACCTAACAGCCTTTGCTCGGCAGGGCTCAAAAACTTGTGCTGAAGCTGGTCAATGCGCGGGTGCCAGCATTGAATGTCAATCCCCGATTCCCCATAGGAGTTCAGGATGACCGTTACATAGGGCCAGGAATGGGAAATCGAAAAATAGTAAGGATTTCCTTCCACCCGAGGTTTGTCTTGGGCGTCGGGGGCAATCTTTGTTAGCGGGAAATCTCTTTTTAGCAGACGGAGCAAGTATCTCCCAGCCAGCTTTTCGAGCCTTCGTCTAGGAAGACTGATCTCGGGAAATCGGATGGGAAGGCCCTGTTCAAAGAAGTCGGAAGGTTCTTCAATCTTCCATATGGCCGCCAGGCTATAAGGGTCGGTATTCCATATTCGAACGAGAGCCATGGCAGAAATTAGGTTCAGAGTAACGGGAGCACAAAGGTCTCAAAGATACAATCTCTTCGGCCAGCCTGAATATTTAAAGGGCCCGATAGGCTAATTCAGGGTTGCTAGACCTTATCTTTGCCCCTATGATACTTTCGGACCAACGAATTTTGGAAGAAATCGAAGCCGGTCGCATTGTGATCGAACCCTTCCGCCGCGATTGCCTCGGCAGCAACAGCTATGATGTGCACCTAGGTTCTACTTTGGCGACCTACAAAGATCACCTTTTGGATGCCCGGGCGCATAATCAAATCGAATGCTTTGAGATTGGCGAAGAGGGAATTGTCTTGTATCCTCATATCTTTTACCTGGGCACGACGCAGGAGTATACCGAATCCCATGCGCATGTCCCTTTCTTGGAAGGTAAGTCATCGACCGGTCGATTGGGAATCGATATCCACGCCACGGCTGGAAAAGGCGATGTGGGCTTTTGCGGAAACTGGACTTTGGAGATCTCCGTCAAGCAGCCGGTGCGCGTTTATCGCGGAATGCCCATCGGTCAGTTGATATACTTTCCCGTAGACGGCGAAATTGAAGTTCGCTATAACCAGAAGAAAGATGCCAAATACGCCCAGCAGCCGAATCGGCCTGTGGAAAGCATGATGTGGAAAAATAGGTTTTAAATCGCCCGCCCGGATGGGGTGTTATAGACCTGGTATCTCGTCCTCGTCTTTGGAAGAGCCCGCAAGGAACTGATCCACCATGCCCTGCATCATGGGCGGCAATTGGCCCTGAATGTATTCTTTCATGGTTTCAATGGCCCGAACGGCCTGCTCCGGGGTCAAGCCGGCTTTGGTTTGTAATCTTTCGATGAGCTCCTCCATGATGAGTCTTTTTACGGGGGTTAATTTCTTTATTGATTTTCGAATTAAGCGGCGGAATTGGATAACTGGAGTTTAGCACGTTCCAGCTTGCTTTGCGCATAGGGAAGATCCAAGTGGAATTCCCCTTTAAAATCGCTGGATGGCAGCTCGAACATGGCATCCGTGAGGATGATTTCGCATATGGCCCTCAAGCCCCTTCCTCCGAGCTTGAACTCAATCGCTTTGCTGACCATATAGTCGAGGGCCTCGTCGCTAACGATGAGATCGATGTCTTCATAGGCGAAGAGCTTGGTATACTGCTTGATCAGGGCATTCTTGGGCTCTGTAAGAATCTGTTTGAGGGACGAGGCGTCCAGCGGATTCAAGTAAGTCACGACGGGTAACCTTCCCAGTAGTTCGGGAATCAGGCCAAAGCTTCGAAGATCCTGCGCATTTACATACTGAAGCAGGTTGGCCCGATCCATGGCCTCCGTCGCTTTGACGGCCCGGTATCCGATCGAGGAACTCTGCACGCGCCGGGCAATCATCTTATCGATGCCCTCAAACGCACCTCCACAGATAAACAGGATATTTTGGGTGTTGACTTTGACCATTTTTTGATCGGGATGCTTGCGTCCTCCCTGAGGGGGGACGAGGACATCTGCACCTTCCAGTAATTTCAGCATGGCTTGCTGCACCCCTTCTCCGCTCACATCCCTGGTAATGGAGGGGTTGTCCGACTTGCGGCCAATTTTGTCGATTTCGTCGATGTATACAATCCCGCGCTCGGCGGCTTTGACATCGTAGTTGCAGGCCTGCAGCAATCGGGAAAGGATGCTTTCGACATCTTCGCCCACATAACCGGCTTCGGTAAACACGGTGGCGTCGACGATGGCGAAGGGGACCTGGAGCAATCGAGCTATGGTCTTGGCCAGAAGCGTTTTCCCGGTGCCGGTTTCCCCAACCATGATAATGTTCGACTTTTCAATCTCAACCCCCTCTTCGTCCATGGGCTGATCCAGCCTCTTATAATGGTTATACATGGCAACGCTCAGCACTTTTTTCGCCTCGTCCTGACCGATGACATACTGATCCAGAAAAGCTTTTATCTCCTTGGGCTTGTACATTTTTGGGGCCGCTGCCTTTTGATTTGTCTTGGCAAGGATTTCCTTTTCGGCGACGAGATCGCCTTGGGTTTCTTGCAGAAGGAGATGGGCATTTTCGACGCACTGATCGCAAATATTTCCTTTCAGCCCCGTGAAAAGTAAATTTACATCGGCTTCACTCCGAGAACAGAATGAACATTTTTTCTGAGTAGACTTCGACATTTTATAGGGGGATCATACTTGAGTTAAGCCTGCAAAATTAAGGAATCAGCGGGACATGGAATCGTCAATGGACAATTGTGTAACTTGCCTTTATGTTATGGCCTTCCGCCCCGGAATCCAGCCGGGCCTATGCTCAAGTGATCATCCCGGTGAATATTCCACAATGGCTCACTTACGGCGTACCCGTGCACTGGCAAGACAAAATTCAGGTAGGGATGCGCGTGGAAGTGGCCTTGGGGAGAAACCGAAAATACGCGGGAATCGTCGCCGAACTTTCTGGAGATAAGCCAGACTTTAGTCCCATCAAGCCCATATTGGGGATTATAGATCAGGAACCCATCATTGATGAAGTGCACCTCGCGTTTTGGAAATGGGTGAGCGGCTACTATATGGCGAGTCCAGGAGAAGTC
>CAZYEZ010000139.1:0-5937 GCA_964646775.1 uncultured Chitinophagaceae bacterium
GCTTCCCAGACAACATCTCCGGGACCTTAATCTTCAGGTGTGTTTCCCGGCTTAGCGCCTGTAATACTTCTCCTTCGTCACTGGTCATTTCCGTAGCATAGCGACCCAAAGGCTCATCAATAATCAATTGTGCCATTAAAAATTGGGTTTTAATTCATTATGGGTATAAAACTCGTGGAAACAAGCCACCACCTCGTCCACACTGTCCATGATCTGGATGAGCTCCAGATCTCCTTCACTAATATTCTGTTCCTCTTCCAGCATGACCGTCCGCATCCAATCAAAGAGTCCATTCCAATAGGAGGAACCCATGCAGATCATGGGCGTCTGAATAAACTTTCGAGTCTGAATCAAGGTGGCGATCTCAAAAAACTCATCCATGGTTCCCCAGCCGCCAGGCATCATGATAAACCCTTGGGAATATTTGGCGAACATCACCTTCCGAACGAAGAAGTAATCAAAGTTAATGGAATATTCCCTTCCTATATAAGGGTTGTTGAACTGTTCAAAAGGCAAATCAATATTTAGGCCTACGGAGCGCCCGCCCGCCAAACTGGCTCCCTTATTGCCGGCCTCCATAATCCCGGGACCTCCCCCGGTGATGATGCCAAAACCTTCTTCGGATAGGCGCCGGGCTACTTCCACCGCGAGTTCGTAATACTTATGCCCGGGTTTTGTTCTCGCAGATCCAAAAATGGTAATACAGGGTCCGATCTTCGCCAAGGTCTCAAAACCTTGCACAAATTCAGCCATCACCTTGAACACCTGCCAACTCGAATGGGCTTTGGTTTCCGTCCAGTCCCTCAGTTTGGCCTGAGAATATTTGTCTTTCATAGTTTGATCGTCAAATTTAAGCAATTTTGCTGCCTTCCTCCAGGGGATAAGCCTGTCTGGGGGCGTTTTTTGAAATCAGCAGCAGGAGGATAAATGCAATCATCCCATTAATCAATAATAGCTCCGTACCGATTTGGTACCCCGCCAGCCAGATCTCATCATTCGATTTCAGGATATAAGACAGCAGGGGCGCCAAAAGACAGACCCAGGGAACGGCCCAGGAACGCAGGGGGCGACGGATAAAGATCCCATAGCTAAAAAGCGCCAGCAATGGACCATAAGTATAGCCGGCGACGACGAGCAAGGTTTGGATCAGGGAGCCCTGGTCTACCTCTCTGAAGAAGAATACGCATCCCAGAAACACCAGGGCCAGGGCATGGTGAACCAGCATTCGAATTCTGAGCCGTTTCTTCTCATCCCAGTCGCGGTTCTTCATCCCAAGCATGTCGATACAAAACGAGGAGGTAAGCGCCGTGAGGGCTCCATCCGCACTCGGGAACAAAGCGGAGATCAGACCAATCACAAAACAAAGCGTTATAAAGAAGGGGAGCCCACTATCGACGGCAATGGTAGGAAAAAGATCGTCCCCGGTGGCCATAATGCCATGCTCTTGTGCATAGAGGGTCAAAAGCCCCCCCAGCAAAAGGAAAACAAAGACGACCAGCACCTGGATAAAACTGAAGCTCACCATGTTCTTCTGGGAGTCCCGAAGATTGCTCACCGAAATATTCTTTTGCATCATTTCTTGGTCTAGGCCGGTCATGGCAATGGTAATGAATGCCCCGCCCAGGATCTGCTTGAGGAAGAATCCGGATGAATGGAAGTCAAAGTTCAATATGCGGGTATAACCTGCTTTCTCCAGCGCCGCCCAAGAGGCCATCGGTCCCATGTCCATGCTATGCATGATATATCCTATGCAAATCAGCAGGGCTAAAATCATAAAAGTAGTCTGCAAAGTATCCGTCCATACAATGGTCTTCACCCCTCCCCGCAGCGTGTAAAGGAGAATCAAGACCATAATAAGCACGGCAGTAAATTCGAAGCTGAGGCCCAGATCCTCCAGAATAAAGTTCTCCAGGATCTTGATGACCAGATAGAGTCGCAAGGTTGCCCCCAGGGTCCTAGAAATCAGGAAGAACAAGGCTCCCGTCTTATACGAGGCATTCCCCAATCGCCTTTCTAAGAAAGTGTAAATCGAGGTAAGATTCATGCGGTAATAAAGCGGCAGCAAGACGAAAGCCACGACAAAATAACCCAGCCAATATCCGATGACTACTTGAAAATAATCAAATCCCACGAGGCCAACCGTACCCGGAACGGAAACAAAAGTCATCCCGGAAAGGGAGGTGCCAATCATCCCAAAAGCGACCACCCACCATTTGCTGTTGCGATTTCCAATGAAAAAGGACTCATTGTTTGAGTTGCGGGAAGTGTATAAGGCAATGGCCAGCAAGACCAGGAAATAGGCGACAATGATGGCCAGCAGAAGGGCTGAATGCATAGACAAAGAAAAGAAAAATAGGAAGATTCCCGATTATAATCCGGTATCTCCGATCTAGAATCCTACCTGAAATCCTATTCGGAACTCCAAATTATTTCGGTAGGGACTGTTCTCATCCTGGAGTACATCATAGAGGAGCATCAAAACCGCAGAGCTCCGCTCGCTGATCGGCTGCCGCAAACCGGCTCCGACGAGTAAACAAGGAATCCAGATGCGCTCCCGGTCAATGCGAAAGTTGTTGACCTGATAAAACACTTCTTGATTGATTAACTCGGGCTCCACGTGGACGAAAAGGTGGTTCCAGACAATATGGCGTCCCCAGGCACTCAGCGCAAATCCATGGGTTTTCAGATCAAAGGGCTCCACCAAGAAGGTGACAGAATCATAAACATAAGCTGCCTCTTTTTGGGATAGATACTCATAACGAAGGCCAATCCCGGCGGAGAAGTTTTTAGTAATCCGGTATCCAAGCACCGGGGAAACCCCCAGGCGCAAATATCCCGTTCCCATACCAAAATGAAAGCCCCCTCCAAAAATAAGGCGTTGCGGATCGAACCCCTGAGCGGTTGCTTCTTTAATCGGCTTTCCAGAGCTGCTGTAGACGACCTGTGCGGAACCCGTTGAACTGAGCAGTATCAGGCAGAACAGCGCGGGCAAACATATCCATTGTTTCATAAGGGAACAGACTAAAAGGGCGAAGATAAAAGTTTATCCTTACCCGAATTTAGGGTATAATTTTTAAACGGATTTTGAGCCCGCCCCCTCCCATGAGCACCCAGGATCTGTGTTTGCCTTCCCCTTTAAATCCTCTATTCATCCCGTTTATAGCGGATTTTTTGAGACCGGTTCGCAGAACAATGGAATAGAATCCGGCGCCTTTGCCTGAATTTTCTATCCAACTCCTCGCACCCCGTCCAGGCAGCCCGCATGCGGCCAGGAGCCAAGAAAAAAACAAGATATTATCTTTAAAACAATGCAGATTAAAATAAGGCACACTGCATTGCATATTCAAGAAAAAGCCCTTGTCTTTGATATCAAATGCGTGCATATGAACCTGGAGAACAAAGAATCACAGCCTGGAGAACACTAAAATCCATCGATAACACAGAATCACAGATAAAGAAGGGGGCGGTTCGAGCTATGTATTCTGGGCATTGTCAAAAAGGAGGGAGAGATTTACCCCAGTGATGTACTTAGGGAACTCAAAGCGTTTCAGCTTGTCGTTCTATAAGAAACACGCGATCCACGGCTCACGCGGCTCAAAAACTTCGGACTCCTCGATTACCAATGTAAAGAATCGACTCACGGCCTTCACCGAAAGTATTTTAACCTCACGTCCACAGGAGAGCAAGTCTAAATAGTTAAAACCAACCTAGACCGCCCTCTCCGAATCCATGAACCGCATTGTTAAACCTCCGTAAACTTTCCCTTAAGATGTAACGAATCATCCAGATCACAATTGCCGGACACCTAGTCTCCATCGAAGAGAATGCCTACGACCTCCTTCATGATTATATAGATGCGATGAACCGCCATTTCTCTGGTGTTGCTGGCAGAGAGGAGATTATGCAAGATATTGAAGCCCGGATCGCGGAGCTCTTCCTGGTTCGCATTCGGCCTGGCGCCCACGCCATCAATCGCTCCGACGCGGTGAAAGTGATGGAGACCCTGGGAACGCCTAGTGCCCTAGGCGACTTCCGAAGATTTTGACGCCGCAAAACGCAATGTCGCCGATGAAATGAACATCCTCAAGGCGCGGGGCGAAGAATGGAGCGGAGAATGAGGACTTCTATCGCAACAAAAAGTAAGGAACGAGCGAGATCTAACCATGCTTCTCCTCTGGAGGGCTTTGCGTTAGGGCTCGATCTACCAAGGAATCAGGGGTTGATAGAGAGGTAGCGGGCGGGGCAAGTTGCGCTGCCCGCACCATTAAATTTCCCATGCCCGCATAAAGCTGGCGATATGGGGATCTCCTCTGCCCCTGGCCCGATCCAGTTGTTGGCCCCGCTTATCTATGTTTTCCACAAACCCGGCGGGTTGGCATATAGTCACCGCCCGGATCTTTTTGCTTTTTCCATGGCTCGCATTTAGGCCGGCTCCGCGGACTCTGGGCATCATTAAAAAGGGGGAAAGGTTCACCCCAGGGACATTCTAATGGGACTCCATGGGTCTCTGCTCGATGTTCTAAAAAGGCGAAAGTCAAAGTTTATTCTTACCCGAATCTAGGGCAAGAATCTAGGGTAAATTTACCAAACGGATTTGAGCCCCCTTCTTCCTGTAAGCACCTAGGTCATTGCCGCCTTCCCATCCAAACCCCCTATCCATCCAGTTTCCAGGGGTCTTATTGAGATTGGATTTGCCGAACAAAGGGCCAGACAAGGCGTCCTGGCTTGAATTTTTGACAACAATCAGGCAATTCGTTTAGCTAGGGAGCAGCCCGACAGGCCCCATGACAATGTACAATACTGCCTTTTGAATAATACCGATCAAAATAAAGTACCTTGCATTGCATATTTCAGGAAAAATCGATTACCTTTGATTTTCAAACGCTGCATATGAACCTGGAAAACACAGAATCACAGATGAAGAAGGGGCTGCTCGAGCTTTGTATTCTGGGCATAGTCAAAAAGGAGGGAGAGGTTTACCCCAGTGACATTCTTATGGAACTCAAAGAATCTCAGCTCGTCGTTCTCGAGGGAACGCTCTATCCACTGCTCACGCGGCTCAAAAACTACGGGCTCCTCGATTACCAATGGAAAGAATCAACCCAAGGCCCACCCAGAAAGTATTTCAATCTCACGCCCAAAGGAGAGGAGGTCTATATTCAGCTAAAATCAACTTGGACCGCCCTCTCCGAGTCCATAAACCGAATTATTAAACCCCAATAAACCAATCCCCCACATGCAACGAATCATCCAGATCACCATTGCCGGACAACTGGTCTCCATCGAAGAGAATGCCTACCACCTCCTTCAGGATTATATCAACGCCCTGAATCGCCATTTCTCTGGTGTTCTTGGCAGAGAGGAGATTATGCAAGATATTGAAGCCCGGATCGCGGAACTCTTCCTAATCCGCCTTCAGTCGGGCGCCCATGCCATTGATCGCTCCGACGCCATGAAGGTGATGGAGACCCTGGGAACACCCAGCGCCCTGGGCGAACAACCGGAACAAACCCATCCTACGGCCCATCATTTTCCTGAACCCTATCGATCTAAAACCAGTCATTCTCGGCGACTATACCGAAATCCAAAAGATCGGATTATTGGCGGCGTTTGTAGCGGAATAGGAAACTATTTTGACATTGACCCGGTCATAATCCGACTCATTTTTGCCATCCTGTTTCTTACGGCTGGAGTTGGACTCCTGGCATACCTGATCGCATGGATCATCGTTCCGGCCGCCCCCGATACAGAGACCATGCGGAGCGCCCGGGGAAGCTACACCGAAGATTTTGAAGCCGTAAAGCGCAATGTCGCCGAAGAAATGAACATCCTCAAGGCGCGGGGCGAAGAATGGAGCGGAGAATTAAAGGACTTCTTCCGCAATAAAAAGTAAGGATCGAGCAGCGATCGGAGGCACTAAGTATCATTCTCGTCTGG
>CAZYEZ010000140.1:0-5918 GCA_964646775.1 uncultured Chitinophagaceae bacterium
GCTCTTCGACCATTGCATTCATGAAGCCCGCCTGAATCTCGGGATGGGTGGCAAGGATTTCATGAAATGAAGGGATGCTTAAACGATAAATCCGACAAGGCGTATCGGCGACGGCGCTGGCTCCATAAGGCCGGTTGTCGAAAATGGGGAAGTAGCCAAAAGGTTCGCCTTCTTCTACGAGTTTATGCAAAATTTCTTTTCCGCTGTCATCGATATGGCACCACCGGATTCTACCTTCTTCTAACTGGTAATAAAATGATGCCTTCTGGCCTTCGTGAAATAAAAACTCGCCGGGGTCGGCTTTGCGGATTCCAGCACCTTTTTGGCGCAGTAAGTCTACAGGAATCATAAATGATGTTTCTTTGGGTCAAGGGGAGCGGTTGGATGTTCTCCGGCCATTTGGCGAAGGTAATCAGAGATGAGAAGAGAAAGAAGTAAATCCAAAAAAACCAGGTGTCAACGAGGTCTTGGCGCAGGCTGAGGATCGCAATCGCTAAGCTTGACGACCAGCAAACTGGATTTTATCGCCCTGGGCAGCAATCCATAAATGGGGCCGCTTATTAACGATGGATTAAGAATCAAGGGGCATTCTATAGGAAACGGGGAGGGCCCAAATGACGATCCAAACGGAGAGGCAGGATCGAAGAGCATCCCAAAATTACTGGATAGAAATTTTAGCGATTCGCTAGGGAATCCTGGAAAGAGTTATTATATTTAAAATTGAAAGTGGCCAAAACTCCCTTATTTCAGATGAAGCAGGGGCGAAACTGAACGAAACTGAAGAAAATTGAAATGAAGTCCGCCCTCGAAGAATAAGCGGGCAATTTCGATCATCTGGCCCAGATTTTTTGTGATTAGACGCATAAATCAAAAGAAAAATGCCTGTTACTTTCACTCAAGCTTTTTAGAATTAACCGCAATACTTTTCATTAAAAAACCAAAAAACCACAGATTATGAAACGGATCCTATTTGTAATGACCATCGGTATGGCCCTTTATGCTTGTTCTGGCGGCAGCGAACAACCGGAGCAAAGCGAAGACGACATCTTTGCGGCTGCCGAATCTAAGATTAAAAAGGAGGAATATGACCCCAAACGAGGCCTAGGAAAGTGGGATCATGTGGAACTGGGAGAAAGTCTTGATGTGGAAAAGGCAAAGGAAGGGAAAGTGATTTCGGACTTGAAATGTGCAAGTTGTCATAAATACACTGACGAACGATTGGTGGGACCCGGATGGGCGGGTGTGACGGAAAAACATCGCCCCGAATGGATTATGAACTTTATTACCAATCCCGATCCAATGATTGACCGCGATCCAGAGTTGCAAGCCCAGCTGGAAATTTGTTTGGTTAGAATGCCCGATCAGAATCTTTCCGATGAGGAGGCAAGAAGCATTCTGGAATTTATGCGCCAGAACGACGGAGTCCGCTAGGCTAATAAAGAATTCACCGCCAGAGAAAAAAATTAAGCTATGAAATACAAAACTTTATGTCTGGGCTTAGCCGCCGTGGGAAGCCTCCTGGTTTTCGGGATGTCCTGTAAACCGAAGAGCGCCGGCAGTGTCGTAACAGGCAATGCTGCGCAGCGAACCTATATACCTCCAGGGCAATACGATGAGTTTTATACCTTTACCTCCGGGGGGTTCAGTGGGCAAATGAGTGTCTATGGTCTCCCTAGCGGCCGCCTGTTTAGGGTCATTCCCGTCTTCTCCGTGGATCCAGAGAAGGCCTGGGGTTTTAGCGAAGAGACCAAGCCCATGTTAATGACTTCTCATGGATTTGTTCCATGGGATGATCTCCACCACATTGAATCTTCATTTACAGATGGAATGCCCGATGGCCGTTGGATGTTCGCAAACTCCAATAACACGCCTCGATTGGCCCGAATTGATCTGACCACCTACCGAACCGCGGAAATCATTGAGATTCCCAATACGGGTGGGAACCACTGTTCTCCTTTTACCACGGACAACTCCGAGTATGTGATTGCCGCGACACGTTTTAGCGTACCACCCGATGGACCAGAAAGCGATGTTCCCATTCATACCTACAAGGAAAACTTTAAGGGTCATATCTCTTTTGTCAGTGTAGATAAAGAAACCGGAGAGTTTGATATCGCCTTCCAGCTTAAGACGCCTGGTCTAAACTTCGATTTATCAGGAGCGGGTAAAGGGGTATCTAGCGGCTGGCTGTTTATTAGTTGTTATAACTCAGAGCAGGCCCATACGCTTCAGGAGGTAAACGCTTCTCAAAATGACAAGGACTTTATCCTAGCCATTGACTGGAAAAAAGCAGAGGCTTACTTTAAGGAAGGTCGGGGTACCGTTCAGACCAATGTTCGTTATGCCCATAACAAATGGGATGAGCATACCCATTCTGCAACCTCGGAGATTAAAACGGAAGTAACGGTATTGGATGTGGCGGACTTTGAGGACCTTGCCTATCTGATTCCCTGTCCAAAATCCCCGCATGGGGCTGATGTGAGTCCTACGGGTGAATACATCGTTGGAAGTGGAAAACTGGCGGCCTTAATTCCTGTATTTAGCTTTGCTAAGTTGCAGGACGCCATCGCCAATAAGAAGTTTGAAGGGGAGAAGTACGGAGGAATTCCGGTGATTCAGTATGAGGCGGCCCTGCACGGTGAAGTACAAAAACCCGGACTCGGCCCTCTGCACACGGAGTTTGACGAAAAAGGGAATGCTTACACTTCTTTCTTCGTGTCTTCGGAAGTCGTAAAGTGGAATGTAGAAACCCTGGAAGTCTTGGACCGTCAACCGACCTATTATTCGGTGGGACACCTCATGGTTGCCGGTGGAAACGCCAAAAAACCCTACGGGAAATATCTGGTAGCTTATAACAAAATCACCAAAGATCGATTCCTGCCCACGGGACCCGAGCTATGCCACAGCGCCCAGCTCTTTGATATCAGTGGAGATAAGATGGAGTTGTTACTGGACTTCCCTACCATTGGAGAACCACACTATGCCCAGGCGATCCCTGCAGAAATGCTGATGGATAAATCGGTCAAGTTCTATGATATTACCAAGAACCAGCACCCCCATAAAACCATGGGAGAAAAAGAAGCGCGCGTAGAGCGGGATGGTAATATCGTTCGCGTCTACATGACAACCATACGCTCCCATCTGACTCCCGATGTGATCGAAGGCATTCGCGTGGGGGATGAAGTTTATTTTCACGTCACGAATCTGGAACAAGATTGGGACATGCCTCATGGATTTGCCATTAAAGGTGCCGGGAATTCTGAATTGCTCATTATGCCTGGAGAGACCACCACTTTGAAATGGGTTCCAGATCGCGTTGGAATTTTCCCCTTCTATTGCACTGATTTCTGTTCTGCGCTGCATCAGGAAATGTCGGGCTATGTTCGCGTTTCGCCTAAGGGCAGCCAGGTACCAATCAAAGCCTATACAGGCACAAATGGAACTTTGTGAGCGTACCCAAAATCAAAACGGCAAATCGAATCATACTGGTAATCTGCGGCCTGGCGCTCTTGTCCGTTATCGTTCTCCCAATTTGGAGAATTGAGCTCCAGGCCGCCCAGTATCCAGAGGGTCTCGAATTGCTGATTTATAGCAATAAGCTTGATGGCAATGTTGAAATCATCAATGGGCTGAATCACTATATCGGAATGAGAGAGCTTCGGGAGGATGATTTTGTTGAGTTTAAAGTCCTTCCCTATATTATTGGACTGTTTGGTCTAAGTTTTATTGTCGTTGCTTTAGTTGGACGGCCTCGTTACTTGTATGGGTTGTTTTTTGGGTTTTTGGCATTTGGTGTCGTGGCCATGATCGATTTCTGGCGTTGGCTTTACGAATATGGTCACGACTTAGACCCTACGGCTCCCATCCAAGTCCCAGGTATGGCTTATCAGCCTCCTTTACTGGGCTTCAAGCAGTTGCTTAACTTTGGGGCTTACTCTATTCCGGATATCGGGGGTTGGATATTTGTCGGCTGCGGGGTCGTGCTTGCCCTTACATCTTTGATAGAATGGCGTTTGCGATCAAAAACGAATCTAAAATGAGTTGGTGTAACAAAACCCTTTGGGGGGTGTTGGGCATTTTCTTAATTCTGTCGATTTCCTCCTGCACTCCGGACGGCCCTCAACCTATTGAGTGGGGAGTTGATTCCTGTGTGCATTGCAAAATGACGATTTCCGATGCCCGATTTGGAGCCGAGATTATTACAGGGAAGGGGCGCGTGTATACTTTTGATGACCTCTTATGTTTAATGAACTATGTGAAGGAAGGGCAGATTGAAGTGGATGACGAAACGCAGTACTATGTGTCTGATTTCACGGACCATACTTTGATTCCTGCGCGCACCGCCTATTACCTGCGTGCTTCCACATTGAGAAGTCCTATGCGTGGGGACATGGCTGCATTTTCGAGCTTAGAAGACCTCCAAGTGGTGCTGCAGGAACACGAAGGGGAGGTGCTGCAATACGCAGATTTATGGAATGAAACCGGAGGTTAAGATTGTTTGCAAGAATTCTGCTAATTACGATTGGCAGCCTATTGGGATTGAGTTGGGCTGAGCTGCAGGCTGCTGTTATCCATGTAGGGGAGGGTCGACCCCTGAAGACCATCCGGAAGGGGCTGGAGGTGGCCCTGGAAGGCGACACGGTCATCGTTGATGCCGGAATATACCAAGAGGGAAATATTGAAATTCGGCGTTCCGTGGTTCTGATGGGGAGGCAGGGAGCCGTGATGGATGGAGGCAAGAAGGTAGAGATTCTTTCAATATTTGCTTCCAAGACCCGTGTCGAAGGATTTACCATTCGACGTTCCGGTAAGTCATCCATTCGAGACCTGGCGGCCTTGAAAGTCTATGATGCCCGTGAAGTAGGCATTATCAACAATCGTTTTGAGGATAATTTTTTTGGTATATACCTTTCGAATGCGCAGCAATGCGTGATAAAGGGCAATACGCTCTTTTCTTATGGGGAATCCGAGTTGCTAACCGTCAATGGCATTCATGCCTGGAAAAGCGATTCCTTGACGATTCAGGATAATCATATTGAGGGGCATAGGGACGGGATTTACTTGGAGTTCGTTACCCATACTGCGGTGGAGCGCAATACGGTGGTGGGCAACCATCGATACGGCCTCCATTTTATGTTCTCCCATGATAACGGCTATTTCCATAATCGTTTTATCCGCAATGGCGCAGGGGTAGCCGTGATGTACACCAGCGGAGTGCGGATGGAGCATAACTTATTTGGAGAAAGCTGGGGCGATGCGGCCTACGGCCTATTGCTCAAGGACATCCGAGATAGTCATATAGAAAACAATATATTTCGGAGTAACACCACCGGTATATTGATGGAAGGGAGCAATCGGGTTACGATGAAACATAACCATTTTGAAAGCAATGGCTGGGCCATGAAGATTCAGTCCAGCTGTATGGATAATCTGCTGACCCATAATAATTTCATTCAGAATAGTTTTGATTTGGCGACCAATGGATCACTGAAGACCAACCGGTTTGAGTTTAACTATTGGGATAAGTATGAGGGATATGATCTGGATAAAGATGAGATTGGAGATATCCCCTTTCGCCCCGTGAGTCTCTATTCCATGATCGTGGAACGATATCCCGCCGCTATGCTTTTGTTTCATAGCTTCATGGTCAGTTTGCTGGACCGAACCGAACAGGTTTTGCCCAGCCTAGTTCCGGAGGATTTACAAGATACGTCTCCTTTAATGAACCCTGTGCCCCTATGATTCGACTAGACCGCGTTACGAAATATTTTGGCAAGTTAGCTGCGCTGCAGAACCTTTCCTTAACCTGGGAAGGAGGGGAATGTGTCGCGCTCATTGGTCCGAACGGCAGTGGAAAAACCACGTTGATGAAGACGATACTGGGGATGGTCGTGCCCGACGAAGGAGAGATTTCGTTC
>CAZYEZ010000141.1:0-5872 GCA_964646775.1 uncultured Chitinophagaceae bacterium
AAGGACGCTGGGAAGTGGCGGTCGGCCGCGTGCGTTCCCTCAGCGACGCCGACCAAGTTCGCTCAAGTGGTCCAGGCTGTTTTGAATGGCTTTGATGCCGTGATCAAGCTGGGAAACGTAACCGCTTATTTCCTGACCCAAGGTTAAAGGGGTCGCATCCATGAGGTGAGTCCTTCCAATCTTGACTACATCCATATAGGCCTTGGCCTTGCCATCTAAGGTGTCTCTTAGTTTCTGAATGCCGGGGATGGTCGCCTCAACGAGCATCTTATAGGCGGCGATATGCATGGCGGTGGGGAAGGTGTCGTTGGAAGATTGAGACTTATTTACATCATCGTTGGGATGGATGATTTTATCTTTATCGGTAAGCGATCCACCCTGCCGTACATGAGCCCTGTAGGCGATCACCTCATTGACGTTCATATTGGACTGGGTTCCCGATCCGGTTTGCCAAACCACCAAAGGAAATTGATCATCCAGCTTTCCGCTTAGGATCTCATCGCAGACCTGGCCAATCCATTCGGCTTTCTGCGGATCCAGGACTCCAAGTTTTGCATTCGTTAGGGCCGCGGCTTTCTTGAGGTAGGCAAAACCACGAATGACCTCCATCGGCATGCGGTTAATATCGGTGGCAATCCGGAAATTCTCCCGGGATCTTTGGGTCTGTGCCCCGAAGTAAGCATTTTCTGGCACCTTGACTTCACCCATGGTGTCTTTTTCGATACGGTATTTCATAGAACTCATATAGAAGGTTTTACAGTAGAGTAAGATTGCGCCAAAGGTAAAAAATAAGACAGGATATTGGTTAATCAGGGAAAGCGCCTCGCGAATACCAGGAATTGGTTTAATTTCGGGCATGCCTGTTGCCATGATCACGGGGGGCACCCAGGGAATTGGGAAAGCCACCGCAGAGAAGTTACTAGAAGAAGGTTTTTCGTTGATTGTCACCGCACGCGACACCGATACCCTGGCAAAGAATGCCCGGTCCTGGAGGGCGCGTTTCCCTGAGGCGGAAATTTTGGAGGTCGGGGCAGATTTGGAGATAGAAGCCCAGGTGGATGCCTTGGCGCAGAAAGCTCTTTCGCATTTCCCGCAGATCGATCTGCTGGTAAATAATGCCGGCTTATTTATTCCCGGCGACCTGATGGAAGAGCCGCCAGGGCATTTAGAGAAAACCCTGCAAGTAAACCTACTCGCCCCTTATCGCCTCTGTCGACAGCTGGTGCCTCGCTTTAAGGAGCAGGGGCGGGGCCATATCATCAACCTCTGCTCGGTGGCCAGCCTCCGAGCCTATCCATCAGGGGGTGCCTATAGCATTTCTAAGTACGCCTTATTGGGGCTCACCGAAAACTTAAGACTTGAACTGATGCCCTGGGGAATACGGGTGACGGCTCTTTGTCCCGGCGCCACCTATACGCGGTCTTGGGAGGGCGCCGGCATCGATCCCCAGCGAATGATGCAAGCATCCGACGTCGCATCCATGATCGTTGCAGCCTGGCGGTTGTCCGATCAGGCCAATGTGGATCAGATTGTAATGCGTCCTTTGAAAGGGGACATAGATGAATCATGATAAGTGACATTTTTTTATGATTTAACCAAGTTTTAACCCCGTTTCGAGGTGGATACCTGACGAGAAGTATATTTTTGTAATGAACAATCCAAAATCCAATAGAAGAGGGAAGCCGATATGTATCATAGACTACTGATACTCTTATTGCTCTTCCTGAGTACGGGGGCAGTCAGCGCGCAGGAAGTTGTATTTCATACCGAAGTAAGCGCCGATAAAATAGGTAGGCAGGATCACCTCCGGGTGGATTATGTGCTGAAGAACGCTCGACAGATTCAATCGATCATTCCCCAGGGAATTCAGGAAGACTTTGAAATTCTCAGCGGTCCGATGCGTAATAGCAGTACCAGCCTTCGCATTGTTAACGGGCGCAGCGAGCAGCAGTCTACCATGACGCTTAGTTTTTATTTGCAGCCCAAACGCTTGGGAAAGCTGGTGGTTCCCGAAGCCGTAGCCCAAGATGCAGAAGGAAACACCTATCGCTCCAATCCCGTAACCATCACCGTAATCCCGGGACGCTATCAACAGCCACCATCGAGACAGGATATGGCTCGCGATCAAAACCGCAGAAGGCAGCAAATGCGTGAGGCTTATGAAGAGGCCAGGAAGCAGCAAAGGGAGGAGATCGTTCGCGAAGTCGATCAGCAGATCGACATAGACCGAGACCTTTTTATTCGCGTAGAGGTCGACAAGCAACAAGCCTATCTCGGGGAACAAATCACGGCCAGCTACAAACTTTATAGCCGGGTTCCGATGAAAGTGAATATATCCAAGTTGCCAAGCCTCCATGGATTCTGGACCCAAGATTTTGAAATCCCTCAGGGGAATGCTAGGCCGACGGAAGAAGTGGTTGACGGGCGGCGATATCAGGTTTTTTTGTTGAAAAAATCGGCGCTTTTTCCGCAACAGGACGGCCGCCTGGAACTGGATGCCGCCGAGGCAGAAGGGGTAGCCCGTGTGGTGCGGGAAGTGAAACATCGCCATCCCTTGGCAGACTGGATGGATCAAAATTCGCTGTTTGGGTCTTTGATGATCGACGATCCGTTTTTTCGCAGCGACTTGTTCACCACCCAGGTGTTCAAGGATATACCCGTTAAACTTCGATCCCGTCCCATAAAGATTGAAGTATTACCCTTGCCGGACTCAGGGCGGAGCGATGATTTTTCGGGTGCCGTGGGGCAGTTTACCATGAAAATGGAACTGGACCGAAATCAGATGACGACCGATGACCAAATCAGTCTCCATCTTCGAATCATCGGTTCGGGAAATATCAAACTTTTTGAGGCCCCCGAGCTGGATTTGCCTGCAGGCCTTGTGGCCTACGACCCCTTGGTTTTGGACTCCATCACGGGAAGATCGACCACCATACGAGGAGAGAAAAATATCCGGTATTCGATTGGCGCGCTCAGGCCTGGCAAATACGAGATTCCGGCGATGCGCTTTGTATATTTTGATCCCCAAAAAGAGCAGTATGTTACCTTGAATACCGAGCCCGTTTCGATTGAAGTCAGTCCAGGAGAAGGATTCGATGCCATGGTTGCCGGAAAAGGGTTGATTACCGATTTGCATCCTCTACGTGACTTATCGGCAAAGGGCGAAGCTTACGCCGTAAAACCTTGGTTTTTTCGGCCAGGATACTGGAGCTTTTATTTGGTGCCTTTGATGGGATTTGTAGGTTTTGTATTCTGGCGTCGCAGAGAAGAGCAACTGTCCCGAGATCCGGAAGCCTTGAAACGAAGGAGAGCAAATCGTATCGCTGGACGAAGATTGAGACTGGCGAGACAGAAGAAAGAAGCCCAGGATCATCAAGGATTTTATGAGGAGTTATCGAAGGCTATCTGGCTTTATCTTAGTGATAAACTAGGAATTGCCCTCTCGGACTTGTCTAGGGAGACCGCCGAATCCGCGTTAAGTCAGCGAAGTATTCCCGAGTCGCTGATGCAGCGATTGGAATCCTTACTTGACGATTGCCAGGCGGCGCTCTATGCGCCGAATCGGGGAGGAGCTTCCCGTTCCAATGCCTACGATGAAGCCGTTCAGATCATTAGCGAATTAGAAGAAAAGATGAAAACCTGAGATGAGAGCGCTGTTTTTCCTCATAGTAGTAGCCACGTGGCTCCCTGCCGGTTCAGGGAAGGCTCATACCATGGCTGCGGATCTTTGGCATCGGGCTGATTCTTTTTATGCCGTAGGCCAATACGATTCTGCCCTAGCCTATTACTTGCAATATGGCGAATTGGAGGGCTACAGTGTCGGGCTACACTATAATCTTGGGAGCGCGTATTACCGGCTTCATGAACTGGGGCCTGCGGTGCTTCATTTTGAAAAAGCAAGGTTTCTTGCCCCTGGGGACCAACAAATCAAGGAGAACCTACAGCTTACCAAATCCCAGATTCCACACCGAATTGCGGAACAAGAGCCCGTTTTCTTTATACGTTGGTGGGAGGCAGCCACCCGGGCGGACCTATCTAATTTTTGGGCGATTTCTTCCTTGGTTTTATTTCTTGTTTTACTGGCCTTAGGGTGGGCTCGTTATTTTTCTTTTTCTCCATCCATATCTCTAAAAGCCATGGCCGGTGGAGCCATGGTGTTATGCGTTTTTCTCGTTCTAGCATACTATGCGGCCGACCGTCGCAGCGATAGCGGAAAAGCGGTTGTTATGGCGGCGAACGCGCCCCTGCAACTCAGTCCGGAACCAGGTACTCCGTCTTCTTTGATACCCGAGGGGACCACCGTGAGGTGGGGAACGGAAAGTGGCGGCTGGGTGGAACTGACTTTGCCCGATGGGCGAAAAGGATGGATGGAGAAGGTGTATTTAGAGAAAATTTGATCCGAATTTGAATAAGAGCTATTGGGTCCGGATGCCTTCATGGATGAGTTGGGTATATCCCCAGGCTCTTTTTCGGGGTCCCGAGAAGGGCTTGTATTTGACTTTCGACGATGGCCCCCATCCGGTGCATACGCCTTGGGTCCTGGACCAGCTAAAAAAATGGGAAGCCAAAGCAACCTTCTTTTGCTTAGGGCGGCACGTTCGCGCCTATCCCGAAGTTTACGATCGAATTTTGCGAGAAGGGCACCGCATAGGAAATCATACGCACCACCATCTCAATGGATGGAGAACGGGAACGATTGATTATATAGAAGACATAAGGCTTGCACAGGAATGGATTGCCAGCGAATATTTTCGCCCACCTTACGGGCGCATCACACCTAGACAGGCCAGGCTGATACGGCCCATGGGACTGCGATTGGTCCTTTGGGATATTATTAGCGGGGATTTTGACCAAAACCTGAAAGCAGAGATTTGCGCCCAACGGGTAATTTCTAAAGCCCGAACGGGTTCCATTGTTGTGTTTCATGATAGTGAAAAGGCCTGGGATCGACTGAAGTATTCTTTGCCTGCCGTCCTATCATACTTTTCCAAAAGAAATTGGTGTTTCCATGCCTTACCTTAGCCCCATGTATACCGATACCCATGCGCATTTATACGATGGCAAAATGGCTGAAGATCCAGACCATATTAACAAGTCCATCGAGGCCGGTGTGACCCGCATGTACATGCCCAACTGTAACGCTGAAACGATTGCTCCCATGCTGACAGTTGCCGAACAGTTTCCAAGGCATTGCTTCCCCATGATGGGGCTCCATCCTGGCTATGTGAAGGAGAATGTGAAGGAGGAGCTGGATATCGTTTACCATTGGCTGAAACAGCGTCCCTTCGCGGCGATAGGCGAAGTGGGCCTCGATTTTTATTGGGACAAGACCTGGGTGGCGGAACAGGAGAAGGCATTGATCCAGCAGATCGCCTGGGCAGTTGAGTTAGAACTGCCTTTGATATTGCATAGTCGCTCCGCTACGGGGCGCTGCATCGCCTTGATAAAGGAGCATGGGAAGGGAAGGGTCAAGGGAATATTTCACTGTTTCTCGGGGAGCAAAGAAGAGGCCAAGACCATCACGGATATGGGATTTCTTTTGGGTATTGGCGGCGTTCTAACGTTCAAGAATGCTGGGCTGACTGAGATCGTCCGAGAAATCGATTTAAATGACCTGGTCTTAGAAACGGACGCTCCCTACTTGGCACCGCATCCTTATCGGGGGAAAACTAATTTTAGCTATTACCTCCCGCAGATTGCACAGAAACTTGCGGATATAAAAGAGCTTCCACTTCAGGAAGTCGCGAAGAAGACGACGGAGAATGCGGAAAAATTATTCAGTATTTAATAAAGAATTGACTAAATTTGCCCTCCTTCAGGAGAGGTGCTCGAGTGGTTGAAGAGGCACGCCTGGAAAGTGTGTATACCTGTC
>CAZYEZ010000142.1:0-5767 GCA_964646775.1 uncultured Chitinophagaceae bacterium
ATAAGTTTTCCACCAAATTAACCAAGAGCAGCGGTGGGATTCGAACCTGTTCGGCCTCGCCTCCAGCCTGAACAACAAAATCTACCGCCAAACGATGATCCATGCGAATCCGCTGTATAGCGATCAATCGATGTATCTGCTCGATCTCTCCTTCCAGGCTAACCAGCCCGTCGCCCGTTGGTGGCGCCAGGGCGAACCGCATGGAGTCACTGAGTAAAAGCACCATTTCTGAGGCCTGCGCGGAGACGCGCTGTACTTTACTGAATACAAAATTCAAGGTATTAAAAAGCAGATGGGCATTAATCTGCGAGCGAAGAAATGCACGCTCATACTGATACCGTTGCTGATTGATTTCGATCTGCTCTTCTAGCAATCGATTGTTCTTCCTCAAGGCCCGAAATGTCCTCAGAACAAACCAGTAACCCGTGCTGAGGCCCAGGATATACATGCCCCGCCATCCGGCCAAGACGCCCAGTTCACGAGGAAGCGTGAAAAACGGACTGCCAAAGGCTCGGATCTGCTGGACCCCTTCTGTCTTCAACAGGACGTACAAGGCCCATTCCAGGAACAAGAGGAGGGGAAGGAAGGCATAGCGTTTCCGCTTCACCTCCGTCCAGGCCAAGACCGCATGGGCATGAAAATAAAACAGGGAAAGATCGAAAATGAAAAACCAGAAGAACTCGCCAAATCGACCAGAGCTTCCCAAAAACAAGGCCACACTCGCTTCATAAAAGATGAAAAGAAGCCAGATAAGAGAATGCACGGAGGCCTTCCTTATTGGAAATTTAGAGGGAAAATTCATGAGCACTACTTCCGAAATTAACAAATTCTTTGGACTCATGTAGAGGATAGGGACACTCGTGTAATCAAAACGAAAGGGCCATCTGCCTGCGGTAATTTTTGCTTTCACCCAAAAACTTTCGTTATGAAAAAGACAAGACAGAACCTTGAACTGGTTCAAAGAGACCTGCAGGTATTCGAAGGACAAAAACCCAGTTTGGACACCTACCCGACCACGCTGATTACCGTGACCGTCCTTCCCACGGTGCCCACCCTTCCTACTCGCTCGGGAGGATCCGATGGCAGATCCAATCATCAACCAGATCGCTAAGTTCAAAAATCAACCAAGATGATTCACCTAGCTCTCCCGGTGCGAGGAGGGACGAGTCACCGTTTTCACCACGGGTACCCGATTCCTCCTTAGTCGTAAACGCTGAACCAAAACTCAGCTCAAATCCTAAGGAACCGATTCGAACACGATTAACAACCAGAAAAATGAAACCATATCTTCTTATCCTCGGCCTATGCCTTCTAAGCATGAGCGCCGCCGCGTCCTGCGAATGCGAAACGCTGAGCGGAACCCTTCAATCAAACAAAACCCTGCTATCCACCGAGTGCTATACCCTGAGTGAATGCTATCGGGTGGAAACAGGCTATACCCTGACCATTCAACCTGGAACCGTTATCTATGGACAGTCCAGCAGCAGCCTGCTCATTGAACCCGGCGCTGTGCTGATCGCCCAGGGCACGGAAGAGCGTCCCATTGTATTCACCTCTTCCCAGTCCACCGGTAACCGAACGCCCGGGTTCTGGTCCGGCATCGTTATAGCCGGACAAGCGCCCAACAATCAGCCCGATGATGAAATCACCTACGAGTCCGATTGTTCCCTTACCGGGGGCGGACAAAACGCCCACGATTATTCGGGCATCCTTCGATTCGTGCAAATTCACTATGCTCGAAACGGCCTTACCCTCCTGGGGGTCGGTGATGGCACCACCATTCGGGAAGTGCAGGTGAGTCACGCCCTCGAAAATGGGATACAGTTTATGGGCGGGGATGTGAATGCCCAGTATCTTGCCACCTACAACGCGGGGAAGAACGACTACTTCATGACCATGGGTTACCAGGGCAAACTACAGTTCCTCCTAGGCTTTCGACAAGATCTCCTTTCCTGGCATAGCGATCTCTCTCATGGCCTTCGACTAGAAAACGACCCAAGCGGAAGCCAACAATCACCTATTACGCACCCCATCGTATCGAATATGACGCTTTTGGGCCCTGCTTACTGCCATAGTTCAGGCATTCCAGCGGCTTTTAAACACGCCATATCTGTCGATCGCGCAGCGGGCGCCAGCCTCTATAATTCCGTTCTTGGATCCTGGCCGCAATACGGGCTTTATCTAGAGGACACAGTGATCATCGGATATACCAGCCAAGACCTGTTCAATGCGACGAATCTGTCCTTCGATGCCAATGGTCTGGGTGATTATGAGAAACAGGGCCTCCACTGGACCGGCGGCTGCGGCCCGGACATGACGGCATGGATGAATCAATATCCCTGGGCAAGCTGCTCAGAGCAAGGCAATCAGTTCTCTCCCATTGCGACCCTCGGCTATGATGCCACCAGCCTATGTGGCAGCAGCAGCCAGCGAGATTTTAGCTTGGGGACCCATAGCCTTTCTGCTCCAGGATTTTTGGGAATCACGCCTCTTTCGGACCCGTTTTTTGACAGCAGCCCTTCCTTTCGGGGCGCTTTTGGCTCGACGGACTGGACCGATTATTGGACCGACTGGAACCCGCAGCAGGCTGCCTACTGCGAAGCTTCGCTCAGTCACTCTAGCGATGCGCGTACCCTCACATTAATACCCAATCCATCGAATGGGAAGCTGATGGCTCGATTCCATGCTCCAGAACTGGGCATCGCCCGGATTCGGGTGGCCGACAAAGTGAACGGTCAACTCTGGTATCAGAGTCACCGAATCCTTATGGCCGGCCCTCAGGAGATACCCCTTCAGCTGGACGGAATCCCGGAAGGTCTTTATCTGGTTCAGCTCAAACTGAATAAGTATTTCTTCTACCAGGTGTTGCAGATAAAATAAGCGAAGCAAATTCATGCTGTCCCGACACCGCCGGCTAAAGCCGGCGGTGTCGTTTTTAATCCCCCCGATGGATTCGCCAATCGTTTAAATCCTTAAAGCCATGATAGCGGCTGCTGGCATCGGCATAATGATCCGCCCAAGACCGGGCCAGATGCCAGTGCCGGCGACCGGAACGGTCCCGATCCAAAAAAAGAAATACCCGATCATGCAACTCCATATAGACCCGCATTCTATCAAAAAAAGCCAGGGAGTTCAGCACCAAGTAGTTGCGCATTTTAGCCGGCGCATCCGAAAGAAAACTCAAAAAATCCATAAACCCCTCAAAAACACAAAGCTCATAACTCCCGTTTTCATAAGTACGAACCCACTTGGGTGTATTCCCTCCCTTCCATTGGGGTGTGCGAAGCTCATAGCCGCCTTTGTCGTTGCGAAAGCCAATCGCCCTGTAGCTGCCTCCCCCTGCCGAATAATGAACTTCCTGGCAGTATTGACGGGCCAAATCAATATCAACCCGTCTACCTCTTAAGTACTGAATGAGTTTTGGGTGTTTTAAGGGGACAATGGCGCGTATTTTAATTCCCGTAGCAGGCAGCTTTTTTACCAAGCCGGGTTTCGCGGAAGGACGGGGCGCATGCTGCTGTCCTCTGAGAACGGCCACGGCCTCTTTGAATTCCAGATTAAAGTAGATCATGCAGAAATCGATGATCGAGCCCCCTTTTCCCAATCCAAAGTCCATCCAGACATTGGTTTTCCGATTTACCATAAACGATGGCCGGGTTTCCTGGCGAAAAGGAGATTGATAGCTATACTCATGGCCTCGGGAGAAAACAGGATGATGGCCCAGCTGATTTAAGTAGTCGACCAGATCCAGATCTTTAACTGAGGCCCCGGGATTGGAGGATTGTCCGCTATACATGATCAAGGGATGCGTTTAAGGAGTTTAACCGAATTTACGAAATCTAAGCCAGGTGCTAGGAGGAGGGCCGGGAAGCCGGCAGAGAATCCGGACAGACAAAATGGGGAACTGAAAAATCCATATATTTGGTAGTTAATCGTATACCTTCCTCATGGAAATTCTCAACAATCCTTACCTGATCTGGTTTATTATCGGATTTATCTTGCTCATTTTAGAGTTCATCGTCCCCGGCCTCATTCTGGTATTCTTTGGAAGTGCTGCCTGGATTGTTGCCCTCCTCCTTCTTGTTTTTGATCTTTCGCTCAATGTGCAGCTCCTCTTATTCCTTGTCTTTTCTTTTGCCGGCGTCTTCCTTCTTCGCAAGTATATTCGCAAGAAACCCGTAAAGCCTGGCTCCAGAGATTATAGCCTGGAAGAAGAAATCATCGGCAGAACCGGTCGCGCAGAAACGAATATGGCGCCCCAGGAATCCGGAAGGGTTTTTCTAAATGGGACCAGCTGGATGGCCATCAATCAAGGAGACGAGCCCATCGCAGCCAAACAGGACGTTATCGTTCGTGGCCTCAAGAGCATCACCCTAATGGTTGAACTAAAATAAATAATCAAAAAAAAACACCCCCAAAAAAGATCGTTATGTCAGCAGGAACCATCATACTCATTATACTCGCGATTTTTGTTCTCATCGCCTTTATGCTCACCTTTAAGGTGGTGCCTCAAAGAACCATATACATCGTAGAGCGCCTCGGGAAATACCACCGAACCTTGCAAGCGGGATTCCATATTCTCATCCCTTTCATAGACAAGGTGGCTTATCGTCAAAACCTCAAAGAACAGGCAATAGACGTGGCTTCCCAGACATGTATTACCAAGGATAACATTGCCGTCGAAGTAGATGGCATTCTCTATATTCAAGTCATCGACCCCCAGAAAGCTTCTTATGGCATCGATAACTATCGCTTCGCCGTCATTCAGATTGCCCAGACGACCATGAGAAGTATTATCGGTAAAATGGAGCTGGATAAGACCTTTGAAGAGCGAGAAGCCATGAATGCCGTAATTGTTGACGCCGTAGACAAGGCCAGCGATTCCTGGGGCATCAAAATATCCCGTTACGAAGTAAAGAACATTTCTCCTCCCCAGAGCATTAAAGACGCCATGGAAAAGCAGATGCGGGCGGAGCGGGAGAAGCGCGCATTAATCGCAGAGTCCGAAGGAGACAAGCAGGCCAAGATCAACCGGGCCGAAGGTGAAAAGCAGGAAACCATCGCCCTTTCCGAGGGTGAGAAGCTGCGTCGCATCAACGAAGCCACAGGGATGGCCGCAGAAATCGAGATGGTAGCGGTGGCCACCGCCAAAGGAATTCGGGAAATTGCAGCAGCCATTCAGGACGAAGGTGGAATCCATGCCGTAAACCTGCGCATCGCCGAGCAGTATCTGGAAGAATTCGGGAAGCTGGCTAAGACCAATAACTCCATGATCGTCCCGGCAGACCTTTCCGATATCGCCGGCATTATCAGCTCCGTAAGTTCGGTGATTAACAAAGCACCGGCATCGATCAATAAGGGGAGCTAAATTCCCTTTTCGTTCCAATAGTAGGAATCCGGAAAAGGACGGGGACCAAAGATGGCGGTCCCTACTCTTACCATGGTGGCTCCTTCGGCAATCGCCCATTCCAAGTCTCCACTCATGCCCATCGACAGCTCTTCCATGGATACGCCGGGGATCTGGACTGCCGCGATCTGATCTCTGATCGTCCGGAGCTGCTGAAAACAGCGGCGTACCCTCTGCTCATCGGCGCTAAACAAGCCAATGGTCATCAGCCCTTTGATCTTTAGCCGATCCAGGTCTGCGATGCGCTGCACGAATGCCAGGGCATCTTGGGGTGGGAGCCCAAACTTGCTTGCTTCCCCCGAGGTGTTGACCTGAACCAAGACCTCCATGTATTTGTCTTTTCTTTGGAGACGAGCTTGA
>CAZYEZ010000143.1:0-5626 GCA_964646775.1 uncultured Chitinophagaceae bacterium
GGGTGATTCTTCGAGGTCGACGGGAACAAAATCTATCTGATACTGATGGCAGCGAGCTGCTATCTCGGCCTGGCGTTCTTTCATTTTTTCCTGGTAGCTCGCTTGGACCTCATGGGGGAGCAGTCGGGTTCGCGCTCCCGACTCCAGATCGATAAACTCATAGGGCTTGCGATCAAATTCAAAGTTGACTTCTCTTTTTGTATCCGTAATATGGAATACGATCACCTCGTGTTTTTGGAACTTAAGGTGACGCAAAGCCGTCATGCTTTCTTCCAAGGAGGGGGCGTCGGCCAGAAAATCCGAAAAGAGAATAATCAAGGAGCGGCGGGGCATGCGTTCGGCCATCTGGTGCAAGGCATCGGCCGCCCGGGTGCGGCGGGAGGTTTGGTTCCGCGACAAGAGCTCTTCCAAACTGCTTAAAATCTGCTGGTAATGACTATTGGTCGACCGGCAAGGTGTAAGGTGGAATAAGGTCTCGTCGAAAAGAGCCAGGGCGGCTGCATCCAACTGGCGGCGTAATAGATACAGGATGGCTGCCCCACAGAGGCAGGCGTACTGTAGTTTGTTCCATTTTACCGCCTCCAGGGGAAAGAGCATGGAAGAAGAGCAGTCCATGACCAGGGCTGCCCGCAGATTCGTCTCTTCGTCGTATTTTTTGACAAACATCCGGTCCGTGCGGCCATAGACTCGCCAATCTATATGACGCAAGGGGTCGCCAGGATTATAGAGCCGGTGTTCGGCAAACTCTACCGAATAGCCATGAAAGGGGCTTTTATGCAGGCCAATCATGTATCCTTCCACCACCTGCCGGGCGAGCAGTTCCAGATTCTCTATCTTCTTTATCTCATGTATGTCCATGGCCAAGACTCCCGCATTTGGAGGGGAGCCCAAATTACGGAATTCTTCCCATTGCGGCTCTTAGAACGTGCCGGAGTGAACTCGAAGCGAACCCGAAACGAACCCGAAACGAACCCGAAACAAACGGAAAGGCAGGGACTCCCTGCATCGAATTCAAAGCGATAGGTTTTTGGGTTTGCGCAATTGACATTTTCATTTTATCTTCATCCGATCAAAATTTTGGCAGGAATGAAATGGAATCCAGCAATACTTGGTTTGGTCGTGACGGCGCTCTTGTTCTCTACTTCCTGCACCCGAGAATATGTATGCCAGTGCGAGATCGTATACTCCGGAAAGCCAGGGCTTCCCGATCCACGAGTAAATGAGTATGATATCCGCGATACCCGCGAGAATGCGCAGCGGATATGCGAGCAGAACTCTTATGTGAATGAAGTAGAGGGTATTAAGACCGAAGAGACCTGCCTGCTTTATTAATCGGATCATCGGAGCAGGATTTTCTAAGATTTCCTAAGATTTCTGTGAAATCCGTTAGTTTTGGGCCTTTCTGAATGGCCAAAAAAGGATGACAACACCCCCCAATTGGAATGAAGCCCGTCCACCCCTGCGGAAGCGCCGCTCCATCATCGACATCATACTGACCGTCCTTCTCGGAGGCGTTTTTCTGGTATCCGGGATTAGCAAACTATTTTCCATGGAGGCCTTGGAATGGGCCATCATGGATTTCGGGATCCCTTGGCTGGGCGTCGCCGGACTACTGGCTCGCCTCCTTATTGGTATTGAACTGGTTTTGGGTGGGTTTCTGGTGGCGCATATTGCGCTTCGCCGCTTCACCTTACCCGCCACCTTTGTCTTGCTGATTGGTTTTGTTCTCTATCTTTTATATATCTATGCGGTCCAAGGGGGCGCGCGTTCCTGTGGTTGCTTTGGAGACTGGATCGAACTCAAACCCTGGCAGTCGCTGACAAAAAACGGGGTGATGCTGCTCGTTACAGGCTATCTACTACGCCGTCCCCGGATCCAGCCCTATCGATTCTATCGCATCCTGGCCGCTCTGCTGCTGATCGCCGGACTGGCCACGCCTTTTATTGTCGATCCTTTCTTCTGGAATCGCCAAGCCATTCCGATCGATGAGCCAATTTCGCTCGAAGCCTTATATCAGGACCCCGCACAGGCGCCGGCGACGAATCTAAGAGAAGGGACCCATTTGATGGCTTTTCTCAGCCTCAACTGCGTTCATTGCCAGAAGGCAGCATTTCGGTTGCAAACCCTTTATGAACAGAACCCATCCTGGCCCATTTATTTTGTCCTGGTGGGACCTGAGGAGTCTTTGGAACCATTCTTCGAGATCACCCAGGCTCGAGGCGTGCCTTATACTTATATGGAGGATATCGATGCATTCGTAGAAATGGCGGGACCTTCGGTCCCCGCCATCTATTGGGTTAGGGACGGGGTGAAGGAAAAGAAGTCCCATTATGGCCAGTTGGATCCGATTCGGATTCAGCAATGGCTGGATGCGGAACCTTCCCAGCCCTAAAAAAGATCTTAAGACCAAAGTGGATAGAAATTGACGACTATGACTAAGGATTGGGCGGAAGACGAAGAAGAGAGCTGGGAAGAGGCGGATCTCGAAGAGGAAGGCGAAGGCGCCGAAGAAGGGCAGGGGCCTGCCTCCCAACCATGGCGACTTAGCCTCCGCGTGGACGCTGGGCAGGATCCCATGCGCATAGATCTGTTCCTGATGCATCGCATTGAAGGAGCGACGCGCAATAAGATTCAACATGGTTTAGAGTCCGGACATATTCTCGTCAACGGCCAAAGGGTTAAACCCAGTTATAAAGTCAAGCCCGGTGATATGGTACAAGTTGCCGATCAGCGGCCCAGTACGACCTTGCCCTTTGTTCCCACGGAAATGCCCCTAGACATTCGCTATGAAGATGATACGCTTCTGGTCGTTTATAAACCCGCTGGGCTCGTGGTCCATCCGGGTTGTGGAAACAGAGAGGGAACGCTGATACATGGGCTGGCGCATCACCTGCAATGGAAACCCAGCCAGGAAGAGACCCTCCCTAGGGTGGGCCTGGTTCACCGCATCGACAAAGATACGACCGGGCTCTTGGTCGTGGCGAAAACGCCGAAGGCCATGGCCAGCCTTGCCAAACAGTTCAAGAAGCATAAAGTGCATCGCCGCTACCAGGCCCTGGTCTGGGGTACACCTCCCGAAGCTGAAGGGCGGATCGAGGCCCATATCGGTCGAGATCAGCGCTTTCGCAAGATCATGGCCGTCTATCCGGACGGCGATCATGGGAAGGCGGCCATCACCCATTACCGTCTCCTAGAAACATTTCATTACGTAAGCTTACTGGAACTTCAGCTGGAAACTGGAAGGACGCATCAGATCAGGGTTCACATGAAACACATTGGCCATCCCTTATTTAATGATGCGACCTATGGGGGAGATCGGATTCGGAAGGGGACCATTTTTTCGAAGTATAGACAGTTTGTAGATAATTGTTTTGCCTTGCTGCCTCGGCATGCGCTGCATGCCAAGGAGCTTGGTTTTCGCCATCCTGAAACGGGGGAAGAAATGATATTTCAAACCGAATTACCCGAGGATATGCAGCAGGTTTTGGAGAAATGGCGGCAATATACAAGAGGTATGAGCCCTGGATTGAAAGAACATTTGGATAAAGGAGGAGGCGCTTAGGGTGATTTTTTCCGACCTGGGGTTTGAATTCCCCAATTTTGGGTGTAATTTCGGTTTCGTTAAAGATTGAAGAAGGCGAAAGGGAACTAAGAAAAACTCCTTAGCTTTGTTCGATCGCCTGTTATGTTCTTTCGATGGGACGGTCATGACAGGCCTATTATTTTCTGTATAAATTTACTCTACTGATGGTAGTAACGATGCAGTCCCAGCTATGCTGGAGCGCCCCTAGCGCAGGGGAATTGGTAATCATCCTCCTTGTGGTGGTGATTTTGTTTGGAGGGAAGAAGATTCCGGAGCTGGCCAGAGGTATTGGAAAAGGCATCCGTGAATTTAACGATGCCAAGGAAGGTGTCCGCAATGAGATCGAGTCTGGAATGAAGAGCTCGGACAAAAAAGAGTCGGAGACCAAGTAAGCCGTTTCTTTTCCCGGTTTAGTAGTATACAAGTAGCCCTTCGGGTTGCATGGTTTTACCCATGAATTCAGGAACAAACATGCAAGGAAAGCGAATTGTGCTTGGTCTATGGCTGAGCTTAAGCCTAGGGACCGTATGGGCACAGGATATGGGCCAGGTCCGCATGAACTCCCCCTTTCGGGTTGTACAAAGAGATACCATCGTTTTGTCGGCCGATGAGCCGCGCCCCCAGGGAGCGCCCATTGCAGATCGAAAGCTTCCGACACCCCAACCACGGTTTAAACCCGTCCCCTTGATGGTGTCAAAAACCTATTATGGTCCTCAGCACGAGTTCGTCAATGAGTTTGTGCGAAAATATTTTCTAACCAATCACCGAAGCCTAGATATTATTAAGGGTCGATCGGAATCGGTTTTCCCGTTAATAGATGATATTCTAGCCGAGTACGAGATCCCGCGGGAGCTTAAATACCTTGCGGTTATCGAATCGGCCCTGAAGAATACGGCCCGCTCACGCGTGGGTGCGGTAGGCCCCTGGCAGTTTATGGCTCCGACGGCTCGGCTTATGGGCCTGAAAGTAGGGAAGGGCAAAGACGAGAGAACGGATTGGACGAAAGCGACCACGGCAGCGGCTAAGTACCTTACCTGGCTCTACGGAGAGCTGGATGACTGGTTGCTGGTGGTAGCGGCGTATAATTGTGGTCCCTCGCCTGTTCAGCGCGCCATTAAACGAACCGGAAGTACCAACTTCTGGGATATTAAGCCTTATTTGCCCCGAGAGACCCAGGGCCATGTACTGGCATTCATTGCGACGGCGAGTATTTTTGAGCATATGAATGGTTTTATCGGCCAGAAGGAAATCCCCGGGTACTGGGAGCCGGGTATGCCGATACCCAATCCCGAGCAAGAACAACGGGCCCAACAGGCTCAGATGACTGCTGCCGATAGCGTGATCGCAGCTTCCCCATTCACGCGAGAAGAACTGGAGAATATGGCCATCGTACGGCTGTCTTCGCCCCTGCACCCGGAGTACATGATCGCCGAACTTGGGATGGAAGCAGAGCTATTCTCAAAATGGAATCCCGACTATAGAGACTTCGAGTTTAACACTTACCAAGGAGACTATTATAGCCTCCGCATACCGAAAGATAAACTGCAAACTTTTATTCAAAAGAAAGAAGTCCTGACGAAAAGAAGCATGCAATACTACCGCAGCCAAATGTAGGGAAGGGAGGTAGGTAATCCGGGTGAAGGTTTATTTTGCGTTTAGCGTGCAAACCCTTACCTTTGCAGCCTTCAATTTGTAGTACCAGTAACTTAGAATATTCCAGAAAAAATGGCAAATCATAAAGCGACAAAGAAACACATTCGTAAGTCCGAGCGGCGTAGAGATCGGAATCGTTATTATGGAAAAACAACCCGCAACGCGATCCGCCGTCTCATGGCCATCACCGATAAAGCAGAGGCCGAAGCAGAGATGCCTAAGGTGGTCTCTATGATTGATAAGCTGGCCAAGCGAAATGTTATCCACCGCAACAAGGCGGGGAACTTGAAGAGTGGCCTTGCTCGTCGGGTACAGGCGCTCGGTTAGGTTTATCTGAACTGACTTAGGCTTTTAACCACTAATGTTTTTAATCAGGCAAGGGGGACAGTT
>CAZYEZ010000144.1:0-5489 GCA_964646775.1 uncultured Chitinophagaceae bacterium
CCGGCTTCCTTCAGATTCCACCTCGCGATGGACACCCTTGCCTTAAGCTAACACTCCCTACTGCCAAGTGTGCTCGGGACTTTCACCCTATAGTAATGACCCATGCCGGGCGCACTCACAAAAATGCTCCCCAATTATTGGGGAGCATTCTGAACTTTTAAAATCGAGAAGTGAGTACTGCTGCTCGATCCCTGCATTTCTATACCAGGGCAATAAAAAAGCTTATATCTGGTCGAGTTTCGTTTTCATTTCATTCGCTTTGTCCATCTTATCAAGGCGTACATACATTTGCCTTAATGCTTGCAGCGCGGACTCCATAACAAACTTGTCATCATTGGTTGCCTCTGCCAGTTTTGGCTCGATGATGGCCACAACTTTCGTGAAGTAGGGTTCTGCCTTCTCAAACAAGGCATTCCTTTCTTTGGCCAATTCATTATATTTTCGATTATCCGCTTCTGAAATACCTAATTTGGCCATTTCGCCGTCAATTTCTGAGGCTTGGTTATAGTAGAGTACGCCGGCCTCATAGAGATATCCTGGATTTTCAGGATCCAAGGCGAGGGCTTGCTGGTAATAGGTTTTTGCTTGACTAATATACTCATCAAACTGCGCTGGTTTTTCAGCTGCCTCTGCACCATCAGTTCCGCTGTTTGGAAAAGCCATTTCTAGATAGACTTTACCTAAATTATAGGGATACTCTGCGTTACTTGGATTGGCTTCCATGGCCAACTTCAGTTTGTCGATTAATTCGGTTAATCGATTCGATCGAATATAGTAGTTCAGCTCTTCGTTACGAAGATTCATATTGTCCGGATACTTCTTCAAGCCTTCTTCAATCGTTGCCAAAAACTGATTCTCCTGATTCTGTTTGGCATAGGAGCTGGCTAGCAGGATGTAGAAGTTTGCGGATTGATTAATGGGGTCATTGACCAATTCCTTTAAAATCGGAATGGCTTGCTCGAAATCGCCATTATTATAGGCGCTGTAAGCCATGAGTACGCGAGCCTGAGAGGCTACGGTGTCAAATCCCGGGTTTGAAAACCGCTTACCCTCTTCTAGCTGATGGATTTCGACGGTCTTCCTAGCTGCCTCATAAGCTTCGTTCAGCTGTTTGTCGTTATACAGTTTTACCGCCTCATTGTAATAGTTATAGGCAAAGGACATCAAATTCTGGGTAACCTTGGCTCTTTCGTAGCTGGACCGTAACTCCGCTGCTTTCAAGTAGGCTTCTGCAGCTTTCTTGTAGGCTTCCTTGTCGGTTTCATTGGGGTCTGCCTGAATTTTTAAATAAATATCTCCCATAGTAACCCAGGTTTTGGGATCATCGGAAGTCGACGGATTCTGTCCCGCCATTTCGATATACTCGATCGCCTTGTCGTACTCATTATTACGCAGGGCGTTCAATGCATTCTGTATGTTCATTCTTTGTGCCGAGGCCGAAGCGCAGAACGCGATGAACATGCCGATCAATAGAGTTTTTTTTCTCATTATTATATATTCAGTTTATTGGGCCAAAGTACGCCATGGATAGGAGGGCCTATCACGCTGTCGAAACTTCTGCCAAAGATAGGCACTACTATAAAAAGATCAGGGCGTTTGGCTGGAAAATATAGGGGCAAGCCCTGTATTTCGTTGACCCGTACGCGCTATTGGGGTGTTGTCGCCTCTTCCCCTGTCTCTGAATTCGTTCCTTCATCTTCGTCCGAAGAATCTACGTCTTCCATCTCTTGCTCACTAATGCGGGCAATGGCTGCAATTTCATCGCCTTCGTCCAGGTTAATAAGTCTTACGCCTTGGGTAGCCCTACCCGCCTGACGAATGCTGCTTACTTCCATGCGAATGGTAATGCCGGAGCGGCAAGTGATCATGAGATCGTCGGATTCTTCGACGCGCAGTAAACCAACCAGCTCTCCAGTCTTTTCTGTTATGTTGATGGTTTTCACCCCTTTCCCTCCTCGATTGGTAAAGCGGTAGGTCGTCCGGTACTCTCCGGCTTCCTCATCCCATTCTAGGAACGGCGTGCGCTTACCCAAGCCTTTTTCCGAGACAACGAGAATCTGAGCTTCTGTATCCTTGGGAGAAACAGAGATCATTCCAACGACTTCATCCTTATCGTGGTCCAAGGTTATACCAAAAACACCAATGGCGCCTCTACCTGTGCTTCGGACTTTGGACTCAGGGAAGCAAATGGCACGACCAGAGCGTACGGCCATCATAATATAATAGGACCCATCCGTTAGAGAAACATCCAGCAGCTGGTCGCCTTCCTGAATCGTAATGGCGTTGACGCCCGTTTGGCGAGGACGGCTGAAGTCTATGAGGCTGGTTTTCTTAATAATCCCCTTCTTGGTACAAAGCAGGATAAACCTGTTTTCCAAATATTCCTTGTCTTCCAAATTGGGAATATCCAAGATAGTCCGGATTCTGTCGTCCGCCGGTAACTGAATCAGGTTCTGTATGGCCCTCCCCTTCGCGGTTCGATCTGCTTCGGGTATCTCATAGACCTTAAGCCAGTAACAGCGACCCTTTTCGGTAAAAAACAAAAGGGTATGATGGGTGGATGCGATGAAAAGGTGTTCAATGAAGTCGGTTTCTCTCGTCGAGCCACCCTTCGCCCCCCGTCCCCCACGACGCTGTGCGCGGAATTCATCGGCGGCCGTCCGCTTGATGTATCCTAAATGAGAAACCGTGATGACCACGTCTTCTTCTTCAATGAGGTCTTCGACCCTCATTTCATTGGCTAAATACTGAATTTCTGAGCGGCGCTCATCACCGAAACGAGTTCTGATTTCTTCCAGCTCATTTTTGATTATTTCAAAACGAAGGGGTTCTTCGGCGAGAATCTTTCTTAGCCGCTGTATTAACTTTGTGATCTCCTCATGCTCCAGCCGGATTTTATCTCTCTCCATTCCGGTTAAACGCTGGAGCCTTAGCTCGAGAACCGCTTTGGCTTGTACTTCCGTCATCCCAAACTTCTCCATCAGCCCCATTTTCGCTTCTTCGGGATTTGGAGAGTGACGAATCAGGTTGATCACTTCATCCAGATGATCTAGCGCAATAAGGTATCCTTCCAGAATATGGGCGCGCTCTTCTGCCTTCTTTAACTCGAAACGAGTCCTTCGAATCACGACCTCATGGCGGAAAGCAACGAACTCCGAAATGAGGTCTTTTAGATTAAGAGTCTGCGGCCTTCCATTCACTAAGGCAACATTATTTATACCATAGGATGTTTGAAGTTCACTGTACTTATATAGCTGGTTTACAATGACTTGAGCCATTGCATCTCGACGAACTTCGATAACAATTCGGGTGCCATCCTTGTTCGATTCATTGGCTACGTGCGTGATGCCATCAATAACTTTGCTATTTACAAGCTGGCCGATTTTTTCGGCCAGTGCATCCCTGCTCACTTGATAAGGCACTTCTGTGATTATTATCTGCTCTCGACCCGAACTCAAGGGCTCAATCTCTACTTTACCTCGTAAAACCACCCGGCCTCTTCCCGTATGCATGGCCTGCTTAACCCCGTCGATCCCGAATATAATTCCTCCGGTCGGAAAATCAGGAGCTTTTACCCATTTCATGAGCTCTGAGATCTCAATCTCTGGATTGTCAATATAGGCAATGCAACCATCTAGGATTTCACTTAAGTTGTGCGGCATCATATTGGTCGCCATACCGACGGCGATCCCAGATGCGCCATTGGCCAGCAACATGGGGATTCGTGAGGGCATAACTGAAGGCTCCTCTAGAGAATCATCAAAGTTTGGCAGGAAATCAACCGTATCCTTGTCAATGTCATCCATGATGGTCTCGGCCAGCCGGCCAAGCCGCGCTTCCGTATATCGCATCGCAGCCGGTCCATCTCCATCCTGGGAGCCGAAGTTTCCCTGGCCATCGATCATTGGATACCGCATGCTCCATGGCTGGGCCATCCGAACCATCGCATCATATACGGATGAGTCGCCATGGGGATGATATTTACCGAGCACTTCTCCGACGATTCTGGCCGATTTCTTATGAGGCTTGTTGGCTGAAATACCCAACTCATGCATGGCAAAAAGGACGCGCCGATGTACGGGCTTGAGTCCATCGCGGACATCGGGCAAGGCCCGGCCTACAATAACCGACATCGAGTAATCGATGTAGGCCGTTTTCATTTGCTCTTCTATATTAACATTAAGCACACGATTTCCATCTTGTGTCGACTCGGGCTGAGCATGGTCTTTGGGTTGCTCAGACTCGGGGAGCTCTTGGTTTTCCTGATCCATATTGAGTTAAAAAAATCAGCACAAATATAGTCAAAAATCATCGAAGTCTTGCCACAGACAGGGGCTCGAAATCATGAAGTTCTTGATGTTTTACGTTGATTTCGCACGGCAACCGTCAATCGGGATGCAGCGATAAATCGATTCATTTCATCATGGACATGAATGTTCCAAACTTGCGTCGTGGCACCTAAATGTAAGGGCGTGGCCTTCGCATAGATGGTTCCCTCTCGCATGGCCCGCATATGATTGCAGTTAATCTCCATTCCGACACAGATCTGTTTATCCCGCTGAATACATAAGTAAGCGGCCACGGAACCGACGGTTTCTGCCAATGCTGCCGTTGCTCCTCCATGCAGCAGCCCATAAGGCTGGTGGACCGTGGGGCCAACAGGCATCGAGGCCGTCAAATGGTTCGGTCCCATTTCGGTAAAACGAATGCCGAGTGTCTGGGCAAGGGTGTTTCGGTTTAGCTCCTGTATTTCAGGCAGGGAAAGGTATGGTAGGCTCCAAATCGAGGCCTTGTCAAAGTTCATATAGTACGAAAATTAAAATGGATTTTAAAATGCAAATAAACGAACAATACTATTAAATTTGACAAAACGAATTTTCTCACGCAAAGCTGTTTATGCGAAAGATACTCATTGTAGGCGCCGGGAAATCCTCTACTTTCTTGATCCGTTATCTGGCTGACTTGGCCCCCGGTAATCGTTGGAAGTTGGTGGTAGCAGATGGTAATTTGCGATCGATTCGAGAAAAAACCAGTCGATTTCGTCAGGTAACTCCGGCCGAGGTAGATATTCGAGATGATGAAGCAAGGCGGGCACTTATTGAAGATGCAGATATCGTTATATCGCTCATGCCTCCCGAGCTGCATATTCTCATCGCCCGAGACTGCCTCCTCTTTAAGAAGGATTTAATTACTTCTTCCTACTTATCGCCAGAAATGCGAGCACTTCACGAGGATGCGGCCAATGCTGGCCTCATGTTTATGGGTGAAATGGGGCTGGATCCCGGCATTGATCATATGATGGCTGCCCGTATTATTACAGGAATAAAGCGGATCGCCGGTATTTTGACTTCCTATAAGAGTTATTGTGGGGGAATGATCGCTCCCGAATTTGATGATAACCCCTGGCATTATAAGATTCACTGGAATCCGCGAAGTATCGTCCTTGCCGGCCAGCAAGGGGCTCGTTTTTTGCATAAAGGGAAAGAGGA
>CAZYEZ010000145.1:0-5448 GCA_964646775.1 uncultured Chitinophagaceae bacterium
GAAACCTGAAGAATTTTCACCTAATCGCCAAGTGGTAGTGTATTTAAGCTTATCACAAAATTGAGCCCATACAGGTCATTTGCCATGCCAACCATCTTGAATAAATGGATCGAAGATTCTTTATAAATCCGAAAGAGCAACCAGGCGGGCCTGGATTAAAATACTCTTCTACAGCACTGTGTACGCTCCCTAAAAAAACGGTACGATTTAAAAGTAGGCTTGAATGTTTAACTTTAAATTGTAAATCATGAAAAGAAGCAGATTTAGCTCTGTTCAAATTGCCAAGATTTGTATGGAGTTTGAAGGAGGCAAGACAGCAGAAGAGATCAGCCGGGAGCACGGTTTGAGTAAGGCAACCTTATATAAATGGAGTAAGCAGTAGGCGGAATGGAGGCCAGTGAGCTGGAGCGGATAAAAGTCCTAGAGGAGGAGAATAGTCGGCTAAAGCGAATGTATGCGAACGGTTCCATGAAACTCGACCTTGCGAAAAATATTATCGAAAAGAGCTCTAAAAGCCTTGCAAGAAGCGGCAAATCGTCGCCCAGATAAAGGAGGAACGGTGCTCCAGGTTCAGGGCATTATTAGGTAACGGTAGATAAGCACGGGTAGAGAGGTTCTACAAATGCCAACGTACAAGTATTACCCTCTGCATTGCCTACTTTTCAGGATGAACCACTATCATCAGTTCCATCATTAGTACAACTACGGGGCAAAGAACAATCTCCTTTTGATCAGGAGAAATCCGAACTAATACCGCATGGTAGGGGTGGGAGAATTCAGAATCCAAATAGTTATAGCTATGATCCTAATCCGCCAAAAGATAGAAATCATTAGAATATGCCATTTAAACTTCAATACGCATCCGATCTCCACTTGGAATTTCCAGCTAACAAGGAATTCATGAAGTTGCATCCGTTGCAGCCGGAAGGCGATGTATTGGTGCTAGTAGGTGATATTGTGCCTTTTGCATTAATAGATAAGCACCAGGATTTTTTCAGTTATGTAGCCGACCATTTTGAAACAACATATTGGCTACCGGGCAATCATGAGTATTACTATTTCGATATAGATAAAAAAAGCGGCGTATTAAAGGAGAAAATTCGGAACAATGTAATTTTAGTAAACAATACTTTGGCTGTTCATGGCAATGTCAAGCTTATTTTCTCAACGCTATGGAGCAAAATAAGCCCCGGACACGAATGGCAAATTGAAAGAAGTCTGAACGATTTTCATCTCATCAAGCACCAGGGCTTACGCTTTTCAGCGAAACAATACAATCAATTACATGAGGAGAGCTTAACCTTTATCCAGAGCGAGTTAAAAACAATCAACCATGAAAAAGTGGCTGTTTTCACCCATCATTGTCCCACATTTTTGAATTACCCAGAGCAATACAGAGGCGATATACTGAATGAGGCTTTTGCCGTAGAACTATACGATCTGATCGAAGCATCAAACATGGCGTATTGGGGATATGGCCATCACCATAGTAACACTCCGGATTTTAAGATTGGAAATACGAGCCTCATTACCAATCAGTTGGGTTATGTGCAACGAAATGAGCATAGTCTATTTGAAACCGGAAAATATATTCATCTATGAAACTAAGCAGGCGGGACTGGCCCACTTCCGCAGTAAGTTCCCTTAAAGTCAGTTGGCGAAAATTCTTTCCCGATCGGAATCGACGTAGTAACTGGGCCGCTGTGGCTTTACCGATTCCCGAAATTTGCTCCAGCTCATTATCAATCTGTTGTTAAAGACAAGATTGGACAGGAATCGGTGTTCATAGGCGGAAGGGCGCTGAGAAAGGCCCCCTTTCTGACCGGGAACTGGCTGAAAAGGCCTACGATAATAACCTAATGGTGTTGGAGGCAAACGCTTTCCCTGAAAGCTAGACGTCCGAACTTCCAAGAGGTTCTTGCTGCTCCCCTCCCAGGGGAGCTTTGTTCCCCTCTTCCTCCAAAGACTGAAAGTATTGAAAAACTTTCAGCGCGCGGGACTGGCCCACTTCCGCAGTAAGTTCCCTTAAAGTCAGCTGGCGAATATTCTTCACCGATCGGAATCGACGCAGTAACTGCGCCGCTGTGGCTTTACCGATTCCCGGAATTTGCTCCAGCTCATTATTAATCTGTCCCTTAGATCTCGTTTTTCGATGAAACTGCAGGCCAAACCGATGCACTTCGTCACGGATATGGCGGACGAGCCGGTGGGCCGGCTGATCGTAGGGAATCGCCAGGGGTTCCTTGTCTTTAGGGAAATAAAGCAACTCTTCCTTTTTGGCTAGGCCTACGATGCTCAACTTAGATTCGATCCCCAGCTCTCTAAGGCTTTCCAAGGCCGCATTCAGTTGTCCCTTTCCTCCATCAATAATTACGAGTTGAGGCAACGGCTGGTCCTCTTCCAGGAGGCGACGGTAACGTCTAAAGACTACTTCTTTCATACTCGCAAAATCATCGATCCCTTTAACCGTTCGAATGTGATAATGGCGGTACTCTTTCGGTGAAGGCTTTCCGTCCCGGAAACATACCATGGCAGAAACCGGATAGGCGCCCTGAATGTTGGAATTATCAAAACATTCAATATGCGTTGGCAAAGTGGGCAAATGAAGCCAATCCTGCAGGGAAACCAATACCTCTCTCATGTCTTGGTTGGTTTCTAAATGCCAGCTAGCCTTCTTCTTCATATCCATACGGAAGATCTCCATATTGCGGGCCGCCAAATCCATCAAAACCTTTTTATCTCCTGCCTTCGGTCGAGTTATTCGAATGTCCGTATCCCGGAGGGGGAAAACAATCGGCGCAATAACCTCCCTGGCATTCGAAGCATAGCGCTCCCGAAACCGGTCGTAGACCAATGAAAGAATGGCGGCATCGGATTCTTCCACCTGCACGTCTACGGTCACGGTTTGGCTATAGACAACACTGCCGGAGGCCACCATCATGTAGTGAACGAAAGCCTGGTCTTCATCCCGAATCAGATGGACGACATCCAGGTTACCCAATTTCGGGTGCACCACTGTGGATTTACTCTGGTATCGCTTCAGCGCCTTGATTTTCTCGTGAATCTGGGCGGCGGCTTCAAAAGCCAGCTGTTCGGACAAAGCCTTCATTTCCGCTTCGAGCTCGGCGATAACCTTTCGCGTATTACCGCGAAGTATATGCCGCACCTGCTGAATCCGTGCATCATAATCCGCCTCAGTCTGCTTCCCCTCGCAGGGGCCCAGGCATTTACCGATATGGTACTCCAGGCATACCTTGTACTTACCCTTGGCAATTCGCGCAGGTGCCAGATTCAGGTTGCAGGTACGCAAAGGGATACTTTGGTTCACCAAATCCATGAGCGTTCTTACCGCCCCTACGTCAGAGAAAGGCCCTAGGTACTCGGAGCCATCGCGAATGAATTGGCGCGTCAGAAAAACCCGGGGGAAAGGCTCTTTCTTGATTGCGACATAAGGATAAGTCTTATCGTCCTTTAGGGAGATATTGAATCGGGGCTGATGATGTTTGATTAGGGAATTTTCCAGCAGAAAAGCATCGTGTTCCGTGGGGGTAACCGTAAATTCAATATGATGGATTCTTTCCACCAGCCGCCGAGTCTTATTGTGACTCAGGTTCGGCACAAAATAGGAGCTCACCCGCTTGCGCAGGTTCTTAGCCTTACCCACATAAAGCAGCTCCCCTTTCTTGTCATAATACTTGTAACAGCCACTTTGGTTGGGCAAGGATTTCGCGACCTCTAAAAGCGCTTCCCTACTCATGATCTATATCTCCCTTCTCCTTTATAAACGGCTTTGATCTTCCGCTTCCATTCATTTCGATCCAATGGATCACTTATTATCTATTGATCTTTTACCATCTAGGCAATCCTCAGAAATTACGAAAAACCCCGAACCTGGCCAAAAAAACCCGGACTTACGTTCCCCCTACTGAAAACGATACTCCACACGAAAATCCTTCGGCGGACCAATAAAATGACTCTCCATCTCCTGAATGCTGATGAGCGACAAAGGAATATAGAGGAGCTTCTTGTTGCGGGAAGTCCAAAAGGAATTTTCCTGGGTCTCAATAAATATAGACTGTATTTTCTGAGAAAACGGTTCCACCATGATTTGTAACCTGCGGGTAAACAAATCGGGGCTCTCCGCCTCATAATAATAGCTTTGCGTCTGGGTTATCTCGTCGTAAAACGTAGAAAACCGATACTGGCCTACCCATTCCCCACCCCCGATATCCGAGTCAATAAAAGGCTTCATGATCCCTCCCCATGGAAGGTCCAGGGCATGGGTATACAAGCTGTCCGCTTTCCCATTCAGGTAGGTATACTGGGTAATCGGAAAAGCCTGCCCCCTATAGATGGCCCATTGGTCCTGGATATATTGATTGATCGAAAAATACCCCGGTCCATCTTCCTGGGCCTCGAGATCGGCGGCCGGCTCCGGGCTGCTTTGGCAAGAAAGGCAGAAACTCAGTGCCAACATCCACCCCACCGAGGATATAAGGTTGTAAAAGCGCATGGTAAGCCTGCAAATTTAGTCTAGATTTCGCATATTAACGGCTAAGACATCGGATCTCTTTACCTTGGACCTGGGCGCCCTTGCATGCATTCTTGGACCGATCCCCTTCCAAAAACAATCCATTTCGTTCGTTAAAATGCTATTATTTTTGCCCTTGCCCTGGAAGTCCATTACCCCCAGGCCCTTGAGCTGTATGCCGGAAACCTATTATAACATTCTGCTTTTCTTACTGAGTTTTGTTGGCGGTTCCATCCCCTTATGGGCGAAGAACTGGACCTCGCTTCATATGAATAACCTGCTGGCTTTCTCCGGATCCTTTCTTTTGGGCATTACCCTCTTGCATATGGTGGCCGAGGGATTCGATCAGATGGGTCATTCAGCGGGTTTATGGTTGCTGGTGGGTTTTTTCATTCAGCTATTTATCCAGCGCTTCACCCATGGAGCCGAGCATGGACACCATCATCAGCACGAGGCGACCCACCCCCATCACCACCATCATCTTCCTTTGGCGTCGATATTCATCGGTCTCTCCTTCCACGCATTTATGGAAGGACTGCCCTTGGGAAGCCACTACCATTATTCAGCCACCGAACCCTCCCTCTACCTAGGGGTAGCGGCCCACAAACTCCCGGAAGCCATGTTGATGACCAGTTTAATGCGCACCCGCTTTTCCAGACAGACGAGTTTAGTCTTTTTATTCTTCTTCTCTCTGATCACCCCTTTCTCCGGAGGGCTCGCCCATTATCTCGCCCATGAATACCCCCAAATGGCTCGCGCACTTCAAGCGCTCATTCCTGTTGTAGCTGGCGCCTTCCTCCACATATCAACTACCATATTCTATGAGAGCGGTTCCGCCCACCACCGACTCAATCCCTCCAAAGTCCTGGTTATCATCGTAGGTATTGGACTTGCATTAGCTACCCTTGGGTTCGAAT
>CAZYEZ010000146.1:0-5415 GCA_964646775.1 uncultured Chitinophagaceae bacterium
AAGACACGATCGACAAGCGGTACCGTCGCCAGGATGCCCTTGGGACTCCTTTCTGCGTCACCATAGACCATCAGACCAAGGACGATCAGACCGTAACCCTCCGCTATCGAGATGATATGCGGCAGGAACGGATTCCCATAAGCGAAGTCCGCGAGAAAGTATTATCGGCCATGAGAGATCAATAGGTCTTTGCCGTGATTTTATGGATCAATGGACCCTTCGGAACCTATAGGAAAATCAATCAAAATATTGTAACTTCCCTAAGTTGATTAAAGCTTTATGCATTGAAGCTCTGTTACAAAAATATAGCCATTTTCCTTAGCCTAATAGGCATGGGTGCATTAACCCTGCAAGCTTGTCGGCCCGATCCGGAGCATCAGATACCTCAAGTCAACGATATCCGGTTCACGATTCCTCCAGGCTGGCCAGAACCCTCCTATAAATTTGAAGGGAATCCGCTCACCTGGGATGGATTCGAACTGGGTCGCAAAATCTTCTATGACCCCCGTCTCTCCCGTGATGAGTCGGTTTCCTGTGGAAGCTGCCATCAACAGTTTGCCGCCTTTGCCCATCGGGACCACGATCTAAGTCATGGGGTGGACAACCTGCTCGGGACACGGAATTCGCCGTCCATGTTCAATCTAAACTGGCATACCAGCTATTTTTGGGACGGCGGCGTCAATCATTTGGAAAGCCAACCGATCAATCCCATTGAGAATCCGGTGGAAATGGATGAGACCATTCCCAACGTGATCGCCAAAATGGAAACCGATCCCGAATATGGTCCCATGTTCAGCAAGGCCTTTGGAAGTCCCGAAATTAATTCGCAGCGAATCTTCAAAGCCTTGGCCCAGTTCATGGGCATGATGATCTCTGCCGATTCGCCTTATGATCGATATGTGAACCAACGTCCGGGGGGCGATCTATCTGCCTCCGCAATCCGAGGCCTGAATCTGTTTCGGGCCCATTGCGCCAGCTGCCATACAGAGCCTTTATTCTCCGACTTTAGCTTTCGGGATAACGGCCTCAAACCCAATGTAATCCGAGATTCCGGTCGTGCGCATATCACCTTAAAAGAAGAGGACGTGAACAAGTTCAAGGTTCCCAGCTTGCCTAACCTCAAATACTCTGGGCCCTATATGCATGATGGTCGATTCTTTACCCTGGAGGAAGTCCTGGACCATTACGCGCATGGTATAGAACACGGGCCCAATCTCGATCCTTTGCTTGTAGGGGGAATACCTCTTAGTGACCAGGATAAAACCGATCTCCTCGCATTTCTCGATGCGCTTAATGACGAGACCTTTATTCGAGATCCTCGATTTGCTGAATATACCAGCCCGCAATAAGAATAAATGGTGAAAGGCCCAGGGTCGACCTCGCCCTCAAAACCTAGTCTAGATTTTTCCGGATGTCGGCAATTTCAATGATTTGATAGACTTGATTCACCGGGTGGACCTTACAAACAGTCTGTTCATCTCGGGTATTAAAACGAACGAGGACGCGATACCCATCATAACGGTAAGCAGAAGGCAGATACTCAGGCATCAACTCTTGTTGGTCATCTTCCAGCCGGATGATATATCCGCATCCACCTTTTGCAATATCCCCCGTATCCACGACGATCGCCTCTTTTAAATCCTTGTCTTTTTGACAAGAGGTCCAGGCAAAACTGATGGCCACCAGGGCAAATAGTATTTTTCGCATGACAGATTCTTTGTTGGGCGGTTATTGCGCAATGAAAATACAAAAAACATTCAAAGTCGCAATCATGACTGAAACTTATAGCCGATTCCTCTAACCGAAATAAAGTGGCGAGGGTGACGGCTGTCTTCCTCAAAGTACTTTCTAAAGTTGAGGATGAAATTATCAATGGTTCTCGTCGTGGGATACACGTTATAACCCCATACAACGTGAAGGATATGCTCTCGAGACACTACTTCCCCTTCATTTTCTACCAGCAGCTTCAATAAAGCCACTTCTTTCTTGCTGAGCTCCTGGGTTTCACCGTCTTTATCAATGCAGGTATGCGCTGCAAAATCGATCTCTCCCCCTGGAAAGCGAAACCGATCGGGCACCCTTTGGGGTTCTTGCAAACGCCGATTCTTCTCCACGAGTTTTCCCACACGAAGCAGCAGTTCTTCTAGGTTAAAAGGCTTGGTCAAGTAATCATCCCCGCCTTTTTTTAATCCTTCGATCCGGTCCGCCGCGGATCCCCGAGCAGATAGGAAAAGAATGGGAACTGGATTCTGTTGCATGCGTATGGACTCGCAGACCGCCACCCCATCCATTTCCGGAAGCATGATATCGAGGATAATGAGATCAAAATATTCATTCTTTACGAGTTGTAAAGCCTCGGGTCCCGTGCTCGCCGTCGTCACCTCATATTCTTCCAGCTCCAGATTGAGTTTTAAGGCGTCCCGAAGACTCTCTTCATCTTCGACAACCAACAACGATCCCTTATACTGCTTCTGGTTCACCATAGTCCCTCTCTTTATTCTCTTTTGTTATCCATGAGGTTCTCTACAAATTTAATACAATTCCGATTCAAAGACTTCTAGCCCGAATAATGCGAGGGGACGACGAGCCGGCTCGGGCCATGGTATAAATCGGGGACCCAAACAAGTCCCGGGGCTATACCCGGCCGAAGATGCCCAAGAAATCCTTGCATTTGCAAGGCTTCCGCCCCCCCCATCGTGGCCCAATGGAGCAAGGTTTTCCATTCCAGCTCTGGATACCCTTCTTTAAGGGCACGCATTTCTTCCAAGATGCTTAATTGATGGTTCGATGCCAAAGAATCCGTTCCCAAACAAATCCGTGCCCTTTTCTTCATCAGCATTTGGACGGGAGGCAACCGTCTTTCAATATAAAGGTTGGCCTGAGGACATAAACACCAGTATAGCTGTGGATACCGGGCCATAGCTTGATCAACATCTTCGGCCCGGCTAAAGGTATTATGCACTAGAATCAGAGGGTGGGTAGGGGAAATCCAAGCACTATAACCTTTCCAGGCACGGGTCCCGGTTTTCGGAAACCAAAATTCCGGGGATACAATGCGCTGAAGAAAGCCTTTCAAGGCCCCTTCTGCCGACAGGTATAACAGATCTTCTTGATCCGTCTCCTGATTATGGATAGACAGAAGCGCCCTAGGGTCCTGCGAATCCAGCCAACGGAACAGTCCTTCGGATACACTGTAAGGCGCATGAGGCACCAGCGACTGATTAAAAAATTTTCCAGATTGGTCAACCCGACGGAAAGCATCCCGCACCTCCATTCCGCGAGCGGCAGCCTTATCTGGGACCTCGGACAGTCCGATCAGCTCTACAAATCGATGGAGGTGAAAACCGGATTCCAATCCGGCCGTCAAGCTTGCTTTCCCATTGGCAATATCACCTAGGGCAACAATCCCAGAATCTGCCATTTCACGGATCGCCTCGGCCATGGCATGCGAAACGCTGGTTTCTGCTTCCGACAATCTCCGGATCGCCATGACGGCTTCCAAAAAACCCACCAATCCGGTTCCCTCGGGTATTCGGCCCTTCATAAATGAGAGCTCGACATGGGTATGAGCATTCACCCATCCCGGTGTAAGTACGCCGGACCAATGGTGGTCGGGGGCACCTAAATGTTGGCCCAGGCGCAGCAAGTATCCCTGATCATCTACTTCTAGTTGGGTTCCTTCCTTCAACCAGGTTCTCCCGTCAAAGATGCGATCCGCCGAAAGGATCATGATCGGGGTTTTGAAAAATGTTTTAAATAAATGACTTCCTCCGCCTCCAAATGCCGCCATCTTCCACGTGGAAGGTTCTTTTTGGTTAGACCCGCATACATAACCCGATCCAGTTTGAGCACTTCGTAACCAAAAGCTTCAAAAATCCTCCTTACAATGCGATTTCTGCCGCTATGAATCTCTAACCCCAGTACCTGGGGTTTGTCTAAATAGGCGATCTCATCGACGGTCACCGGCCCATCAGGAAGCTCCATCCCTTCGCGTATCTTTTCAAAATCGGCACGTGCCAGCGGCTTGTCGATTTCGACTTGGTATACTTTGCGAATTTCATAACTGGGATGGGAGAGACGCTGAGCCAAATCTCCATCGTTGGTAAGAAGGAGCAACCCTGTGGTGTTTCTGTCTAGCCGTCCAACGGGATATAAGCGCTCCCCTCCCTCTAATTGAACGAGGTCCATCACCGTAGGTCTGCCTTCGGGATCATCGGTCGTCGTTATAAATCCCTTGGGCTTGTTGAGAAGTACATAAACCCGATTCCGACTGGGTTTTAGTTTCTTTCCAGCTATACTTACCTCATCAAAGGGTTGAACCCGGTATCCCGGATTGAGCTCTAAAACGCCATTGACTTTTACCTTCCCCTGTTTCACCCATTCTGCCGCTTCTCGACGACTGCATTGGTCACTGTGCGCAATGTACTTGTTGAGGGTCATCCCCTGATCTGTAGCAGACCCACCCTCCGTCGGTTTGGTTCGCGGTATGCGCACACGCTGGTTCCCCAGACTGGGTTTTCCTTTTTTTCGAAACGGTCCGCTCACCTTCCGATCACCCAAGGGAAAGGGTCGATCAAAATCTGGCGTCCCTCCCTCTCTTTTCTCTATTTTCATCCCACGGGTCGGTCGGCGATCTGAGCGCTCGGGATAGGATTTTCCGCTTTCCTTCGGTTTTCCAGGCCTTGATTCAGCGCGCGACTTTTGAGGCCGCGAATCGCCGGAGGGGTAGGGTCGATCGGGTTTTCTATCCTGAGAATTTTTTGGGTTCGATCTAGGACTTTTTGACATGGAAATACGCCTTTAAGGAATGCACAAAGGTACGCTCTTTCCCTCGCTAATGATCGCAGAGAAACCGGAAGTCCATATTAAACCGTCTGCGCTTATTTGCCCAAAGACTTCTACATGGTAAAAAAGTTGCCCAGAATAATAAACATTAAAACGATACAGGAGAGAACAATTCCAATGATCGCACAAGTTCGACCTGTTGTAAGATTATTATAGGATTTAGTGAGGTACCGGGAGGGATTCTGGGTATAAGCGGTGAGGTCGGAGGAAGAGATAAAGAGCGCCAATATGCCGAGGATCAGCCCAATAATCCCATAGCAACAGGCGCCTACCACGGAAAGAACGCCCAAGGCCAGCACTAAATTTGCTTGGGGAAGAGGAATCTTCATTTCAAACCCCGCCTCGTTATATTCGTTCATGCTATTCTATTTATTGGGGAAATTAATACTTTCTAAAGAATGGAGTATGAATGCGACCGAAGCGGACGATCCAAAGTTGCTGGCAAGGCTTTAGAAATGTATAACGGGAACCATTTACCCAACACCCGATTTCAAAGCGATCATCCATCACATTTTATCGATCAGGCGATAAACATCATAGCTATAAATTTTTCCCAAAGGTATATCGAAT
>CAZYEZ010000147.1:0-5390 GCA_964646775.1 uncultured Chitinophagaceae bacterium
CGGAAAAATACAGAAAACAGCCCTCCGATGATCGCCCAGATAATACCGGTGATCAGAAACTGCTTACTGATCATTTTGTGGTCCTGACTGAAAATATATTTTGTAAGGAAATGCTCCTTGTGTTCGTGGCCATGATGATCGGAATGATCCTGTTCATGGATGGCCAGATTCTTCCCGTCGACTACAACTGTATTACTCATTATATTACTTTTAAATCCTGTTTCCTTGAAGGACGTTTATTTCATGGTTAAAACTTGCGCCGTGGAATCCGCTACCGGATTCTCAGAAGCTTCGGGAGTCATTTCTGCCGTGGCTGGCTGGGATTGCCCGGCACTTAAGGAGTAATAGCTTTGCTGCTTACGCATCCAAGCATCATACTCTTCCTGGGAGTGCACATAGACCGTACCACGCATAGAATAGTGTCCATTCCCGCACATCTGGTCACAAGCGATTTCATATACGAAATTAGGATTTCCTGTGATCTTTTTCATCTCCTCCGAAGTTACCGTGGGTGTAAACCACATGGTGGTCACGATACCGGGCACGGCATCCATCTTCATCCGAAAATGCGGTAGGCCCACATTGTGAATCACGTCCCGGGATCCGATAATCAGTTTCACCGGTTTGTTAACCACCAAGTGAAGCTCCCCGTTCTGGCTGATAATGTCATCCTTGTTATCGGGATCTGACCAATCCAGCCCCAGGATATTGTCCGCATCGTTGAGAGTCCGAAAATCTCTCCGACCGAGCACCCCGTCTTCTCCCGGGTAGCGCACCATCCAGTTAAACTGTTTGCCGACCACCTCGACGATTTGTGCATCCTGCGGCGCCTCGGAAGTCATTTTCATCCAGTTCTTCAAACCTACGGCCACCAAAGCCGCCATGGCAATCGCTGGAACGGTCGTCCATAAAATCTCCAGCTTATTGTTGTGCGCGATAAAATAGGGTTTGTCATTCTTCTCGGAGGCCTGGTAGCGGAAAGCAAACCAGAAAAGAAGCGTCTGCGTAACAAAGAATACAATCCCGGTAACGATGATGGTCACTAGGAACATCTGATCGTAGGCGGCCCCATGGTCGGAAGCTGCCGGCGGCAACATCATGCCCTTAACATACTGATGGCACTCCCAGATTCCCCAGAGGCCCAGTACGAAGAATATAACCAGCAACCAGGCCATCATGGCGTTAACCTGCTTGTTTACCTTTTCTTCACCACGAAGTATGGTGGCGTATTCGCTGGCTTTACCAATTTGATAAATGATGACAAAGACCAGAATGATCAATGCTATAGTGATGAATCCCGACATGGTCAGTACTGCTTGTATTTACAAAATATGACTAAAAATCAACTCTCCTTTCTTCAATTCCCGGGTTAGCTCTGATGCAATATGGCTTCCTTCATCAATGGATGATTTTGGGGAACCAGGGATGCTTTCGCTAAGGTGCGTGAAACCGTGAAAATAAGTAGTCCGGCAAACCCTAGAAATATTCCCAGTTCAAACCATCCCAACGACCAATCTGCTCCCAAGGGGCCGGGCATCATCATGATGTAGAAGTCCAGCCAGTGTCCAAATATGATGGCTATGGCAATAAAGGAAACCGTAAAATAATTTCGCTTCGATGGCCGAGACATCAGTATCAGCAGCGGCATTACAAAGTTAATCACCAGAACGGAATACCATATCATGGAATACGGTCCTTGCTGCCTGATTTTGAAATAAATGGTCTCCTCGGGAATGTTGGCATACCAAATCAGCATATACTGGGAGAACCAAACATAAGTCCAGAATATACTGAAGGCAAACATCAGCTTCCCCAGATCATGAATATGCTCTTTGTTTACCAGCTCCAGGTTCCCATTGTTTTTCAGAGCCACGACAAAAAGAAGGATAACGGCCATGGCAGCTACAAATGCAGATCCAAAGGTGTACCAGCTGAACATGGTTGAATACCAATGCGCATCGATACTCATAATCCACATCCATGGGGTTACACTCATTTGGGTCAGTGCGTAAACCACCAGAAATCCAGCAGACCAGCGCACCATTGACCAGTAAAGCTTTACATTATTACGAGGCGCCTGCTCTTGCTTCAGGGATAGGTCCCGAAACTTGAACCCAAAAAACGACCAGGCGGTCACCGTAAGCAAAGTAATAATCACAAAAAGTGTTGAATTCAGGAAGGGCGATTTGGCCTCCAGAATCTTATCCCCATGAGGGTGAACCCAATGATAGATCGGATTGTGCCCATCGACATCCAGTCCGAATACTACATAAAGCATAATCACGGTGGCGATCAACCCAAAGATCCATACGTTGGCCCCAATCGCCTCGGGAATCCGCTTATAGGCAACCAGCCAAGCCCCCTGGGCGAGGGAAGCCGCCGCCTGAATAAATATGCAGGCGACCATTACCAGCAGAAAGAAAACACTGTTTTGCATCAACACAATCCAAAATCGGGTTTGATCCTTGGCCTCCCCGCCTAATAAGGCAAAAGCACCGATAATCAATACCAAGGCACCCAGTATCATCAATCCCAGGCTGGTATTCTTCATTTTGGCCGGTATCTCGAAACGTTCATTCATCGTTAATCCAATTAAATAAAACTACTTTTTCTATGAATCAATGTGTGTTGGCTTCCGTTTCCTCGGTAAGCGATGATGCTTGGGCTACCGGCATGGATGCTGCCGCTTCCCCCTCTTCAGCCCCCAATGTAAATGCATCTCCTCCATTTTCCGATTGTACTTTCTTTATGTACGCAATCACCTGCCAGCGCTCATAAATGTCAAGCTGAGAAGCATAGGATCCCATCATGTTTTTTCCAAACTTGATAGCAGCATACATGGTCCCAACCGGCATATGCAGGTACTTTCCATCCAGCAAATTGGCCGGCATGGCTGCAAACTTTCCACTGGTAAACAACGGACCCTGTCCGTCTAGTTCAGATCCGTGACAAATCCCACAATAAATATCGTAAAGACGCTTTCCTTCGTCCAACTGAGCGGCCGTAAACCTCAGATGGGTGGTAAGCGCTTTATAAGCATTGGTATCCCCTTCAACCAGATGATCAGGCAGTTCATGCCCCCGGGCAATCGTGCCGGGAACCGATGGACGACTGGTTAGTTTATCTTCAAAGTTCGGATTGGACGTATAGGCATCATAAGCCACGGAATAAGTCATATCCGGGGCATAGGTCTTGCCCGGATCCCTCTTAATACCGTTTCCGGTACAGGAGCTCCATCCCATTCCCAAAACCAGTCCGGCAATCAATATGCTTTGCGTTCTTTTCATAGTCAATGACAATATTCAAAATGCAGTTCAATCAGTTACGGAAGCCAAGCTCCTTGTTAAGCCATACGTTCATAGGGTTCCTCCTTATCATAGCGGCCAAACCACCACTCCGATTCTGCAATCTGCACATCGGTTTCTACCGCTCCGGTTGACTTAAAGAACTCGATCACCTCCTCCTGGGTCTCTTCCCCCGTTAATTCAATGGCCACAACGAAAAGATCGTCGGTCTGCCGAGGATGAAATACATGCTTTTTAACCCCGGGCATAATCTGATTCAGATAGCAGAAGGTCAAGACCATTCCGACAGCCGAAAAAAGTACGGTCAACTCAAAGGTAATGGGTATGAACGCGGGTAAGGCAAAAAAGGGCTTTCCCCCAAAATTGATGGGCCAATCCGTCGTAAAAATCCAGGTCATGAATCCCAGCGCCGTACAGGTACCCGCCAAACCATAGATGAAACCGGCAACGTGCAAATCCGTCTCTTTTAAGCCCAGGGCCTCATCAAGGCCGTGAACAGGAAACGGCGTGTACACATCGTGGAGCTTGTATCCACTGTTGCGCACTTGCTTGATGGCGGGAAAAAGCACCTCTTCGTCGTTGTAGCATCCAATTGCAAACTTCTTAATGGCCATTATTATGAATTCAGTAGTTTTTCTAATTCTTAATTACCTCTCGATCGATGATTCCATCCTAATGATGGGCATGATCCCGAATAAACTCTTCGGTCGTCTTATCCTCGATCTCCTTCATTTTCGCCTTCTGTACGTCACCCGATGTCTTCAGCACATGCTTGATCTCCGCAATGGCAATCACCGGGAAATATTTCGCAAAGAGGAAGAAACAGGTAAAGAACAGTCCAAAAGTTCCCAGGTAAAAGCCTACCTCTGGCCAAGTCGGCGAATAATAGGTCCAGCTACCAGGCAGATAGTCTCTATAAAGGGAAGTAACGATGATCACAAAGCGCTCGAACCACATCCCGATGTTCACGACAATGGACATGATGAAGGTAAAAGTAATATTGCGGCGAAGCTTCTTGAACCAGAACAGCTGGGGAGAAACCACGTTACAAGTCATCATCGCCCAATAGCTCCACCAGTAGGGGCCCATAATTCTCCAGTAGAAAGCGTCCTGCTCATAAACCACTTGTGAATACCAGGCAACAAAGAGCTCGGTCAGATAAGCCACCCCAACGATCGACCCGGTCAGCACGATCACCTTGTTCATGGCCTCGATATGCCCGATGGTGATGTACTCCTCCAGATTCATGATCCGACGACAAAGAATCAACAGGGTTTGTACCATGGCAAATCCTGAGAAGATCGCACCCGCCACGAAGTAGGGAGGGAAGATGGTCGTATGCCAGCCTGGAATCACCGAAGTCGCAAAGTCGAAGGATACAATCGTATGCACCGAAAGTACTAAGGGCGTGGATAACCCTGCCAGCACTAAGGAAAGTGCCTCATGCCGCTGCCAGTTCTTGGCCGTACCGGTCCATCCAAAAGAGGCCAGTCCATAAAGCCTTTTTCTCAACTTGGTCTTTGCCCGGTCGCGAATGGTCGCAAAGTCCGGAATCAAACCCGAGTACCAAAACAGCAGGGATACGGTAAAATAAGTAGAGATCGCAAATACGTCCCAGAGCAGTGCCGAGTTAAAGTTCGGCCACAAAGGACCCCGGGTATTTGGATAGGGCATTACGAAAAAACCATCCCAAACCCGTCCCATGTGAAAGATCGGAAACTGTCCAGCGCACATCACCGCAAAAATGGTCATGGCTTCCGCAGCCCGGTTCACGCCGGTACGCCAGCCCTGGCGGAATAAGAGAAGGATCGCAGAGATCAGCGTTCCTGCGTGACCGATACCTACCCACCATACGAAGTTGGTAATATCCCAACCCCAGCCCACGGTGCGGTTCAGTCCCCAAACCCCCAGGCCCCAGTATACAGCCCAGGCTACAGAGAACACGCCGAAAAGAAGTAAGGCGACGGAGAAAAAGAATCCGACATACCACATTCGCCCGGGCTTCTGTTCAATCGGCATAAAGTGTTTGGCGCAATGGGGCTGGATAATATGCCTTTACTCGCGACAATTGCAATATTATCTCTA
>CAZYEZ010000148.1:0-5374 GCA_964646775.1 uncultured Chitinophagaceae bacterium
GCTCCCCCTGCTGGACTTGAACCAGCGACCCTCTGATTAACAGTCAGATGCTCTAACCAACTGAGCTAAGGAGGATTAAATTAGGCTTGCAAAAATAACCAATTAAACGACTCGTCCAAATAATTTTTGCCTCCTAGGCGTGGAAGTGATCTCCTGATGATCCGAGATGAAAGCGATTGCTCCAGAGAATACGCAAATCTCTTAATGGCGTGTAATGCAGGGCATAATCCCGATTCAGCGTCTGACAAAGGGAAACGTCTGGCCTAAACCCATCAATCAATGGATAGCAAGGCAAAACCGAGGCCCTAATCTTGGGAAGTCGTTGATCGGGAACACCACAATAGCCGACCCAGGTCTTCTTTCCCACGAATACCATCCCCGCATTTCGCAGGACTCTATAGCGGCGAGGGATAAACCAGATCCAGGCCCAAATTCCGGCGAATATCAGCAGCGAAAAAACCATATCCAATACGCGTTTATTTCGCGATGAAGCCGAATCGGCCAGCAGATATTCGCGATCCCCGGAATAAACTTCCCCCGCCTTTTCGCTGGAATTAGAGCCCACAAAGCTTCGGCTGCCTTTGACCTGAATTTTATAGTCAAACTCCGGCCCCGATTCCTTCATCCCATCCAGCACTTCCTTGTATGAAAGGGTTTCCATGGAAAAGATGATCTCGTCCACATCGGCCGTCCTGGCTAAATTTCGAAGCTGTGATAAGGGGCCTAAAGCTCCCTGGGAGGCTTCACCCACCGGGTCTACCCGCCCGATAATTTGAGGGGCATAATCCACATCCCTAAGCCGATCCAGAACTTGTTCATAGGCGGCAGGACCAGCTACAACCAGTGCCTTAGACGCCAGTCGATCCACGGGGTTGAATCGAAAAATTCCAAGCCTGTAACCCAATTCATGAAAACCCAAAAGACCGACCGTGCCTACAAAAGCACTGAAGAAGATAATACCCCTTGAATACCGGAACTCGGGAGGCAGCAAGCCGTAGTAGGCCAGAACGAGCACGGTCCCCATTGCCATCCCCCGAATGACTCGAAAAGGCTTATAAGTATGATCATAAACCCCATTAAGGTAGAGGCTCAAAATCCATATGACCACATAGATGGGGAAAGTGATAAGTATGGAAGGTAGAGGTATGATCTGCACCTCCTTGACCTGTTCTACCCAAAACTTCTCCATCCCCCAGAGTGTGAGTAACAATAAGGCGGCATCCAGAAGCGGCATGCGAATTCCCTTGAGGACTTGAGTTACCCCCCCTAGCAGGGCCCGAAAAAAAATACCTACCTGAATGAGGAAAATGAACTGCCGCGCATGGGCCCTGGAATAATGTTTCCTTACAAAAGTGATCAGGGCTTCATTAAAAATGCGGACATAGGAAAGACTGCCCTTCCGCGTACTTTCTCCTTTGTAGTGAATCAGTCGAGCGGGTGGGTAATAAATATTCTGATACCCTACCTTCTGTATCCGATAGGAAAGATCCACATCCTCACAGTACATGAAATAGTCTTCATCAAAGGCAAAGCCCAATTGGTCAATCACCGTCTTTCGGACCATCATACAACAACCTGAAAGCACCGAAACCGCCGCCACCTCGTCCCTGCCCACGTGGACGGCATAATATCCATTGAAAAAAGGAGATCGGGGGAAAAGCTTATGAAGACCTAAGACTTTAAATAAGGCAATGCGCAGCGTAGGAAAGGATTTTTTCCCATCCGGCGCATACTGACCTTTCCCGTCAAGAAGCTGAGGACCGATGGCGCCTGCACTGGGATGGGCATCCATGTATGCCATCAACAGATTCAGAAAATCCTCTTCCATGACCGTGTCCGGATTAAGAAAGAGAATGTAGGTTCCCTTGGCCCGGGCCACTCCTTGGTTATTAGCCCGCGAAAACCCGAGATTTTCTTCGTTGACAATACGAATGGTCTGAGGGAATCGGGTGGCCACCATCTCCATGCTTCCGTCCCTAGACTGATTATCGACCACAATCACTTCCATTTCCAGGCCCTTGCCTGCTCGATAGACGGAGTCCAGGCAGAGCTTGAGAAAATGCTTGACGTTGTAATTGACGATGATAACTGATAGTTTCATTCCAATGGGGAAGCCGAGAATAAGGCGACGTGAAAATAACGAAAAAACGTTGTCAACATTGTCCAGGACAAGGCTGGATGCCATCCGGCTTCCAAAATAACGGCCCGTGAAGGCCATATCCCTGCAGGACCCTAACTTTGTCGGATGGAAAACCTCAGGCATGCCTCGATCGATCAACTTCTTTCGCTTATGGAAGATTGGGGGCAACCCCGGTTTCGGGCCCAACAAATTCATGATTGGATCTGGAAACATCACATTGGTTCGATTTCGGCGATGACCAATCTCCCTAAAGCCCTTAGGGAAAAGCTGGAACAGCGATATGTGATTCCTAAAGTCCAGATCGACCATAGCCAGTTCAGTGAGGACGGAACCATTAAGAACCGTCTTCGCCTCGCTGATGGTCATTTTGTGGAATCCGTGCTCATCCCGACGCCCCAGCGAATAACCTTATGTGTATCATCCCAAGTGGGCTGCTCCCTTGCCTGTAAGTTTTGCGCCACCGGATTCCTTCCCCGCAAGCGCAATCTGCATTTTGACGAGATCGTTGACGAAGTGAGTTTGGGCAACGATCAGGCAATGGAACATTTTGGCAAGAAAATCACCAATATCGTTTTCATGGGCATGGGAGAGCCCTTATTAAACTACCGAAATCTACTCCGCTCCATCGAGATTATCACGGATCCCGCCCTCATGGGCATGAGTCCTAAGCGTATCACGGTTTCCACGGCCGGTATTGCCAAAATGATCCATCAACTCGGAAAGGATAAAGTTCGATTCAAATTGGCCTTGTCGCTTCACGCAGCCCAGGATGAGAAAAGAAATCAGATTATGGCCATTAATGAGACTTCAAACCTAGAAGATCTGATTTTTGCACTCGAAGACTTTTACAAGCAGACAAGGAATGAAATCACCCTTGAATACATCTTATTCCGGGACTTTAACGATAGTCTAGAGGACGCCAGACAGCTGGTGCGCCTCTATCGCCGACTACCAGTGGACCTCGTCAACATCATCGAGTATAACCCCATTGACCAAGCAGAGTTTCAGAAACCCCTGGCCTTGGTAAGCGATGCTTTTGTGGATTATCTCCAGCAGCATCAGGTCAATACGCGCATCCGCAGAAGCCGAGGCAAAGATATTGATGCGGCTTGCGGTCAGCTAGCAAATATTAATCGCTCGGCTTCGGCCTAGTCCGAAGGGGTATCATAAGCCCATTTCAAATAGGTAGCACCCCAGGTAAATCCCCCGCCGAAAGCGGCCAAGACGATGTTATCCCCCTTTTTAAGACGACTTTCCCATTCCCAGAGACAAAGCGGAAGGGTTCCGTTGGTCGTATTGCCGTACCGGTGAATATTGACCATGATCTTGTCTGAGGATAGCCCCATCCGGTCCCCGGTTGCAGAAATAATCCTCAGATTGGCCTGATGAGGTACCAGCCAAGCGATGTTCTCCGCCGTGAGCTGATTTCGCTCCATGATTTCGGCGGCCACGTCGGCCATGTTTTTTACCGCGAACTTAAAGACGGTTTGCCCCTCTTGATAAACATAGTGCTCCTTATTCATTACGGTCTCCAAGCTGGCTGGCTTTACCGATCCACCCGCTTTTTGGTGCAAGTGCACCCTTCCGCTTCCATCGCTGCGCAAAATAGAGTCCATGATGCCGTGGCCTTCCTGGTCCGGTTCCAGTAATACGGCGCCTCCCCCATCTCCAAAAATGATACAGGTGGTCCGGTCTTCGTAATTCATGATGGAACTCATCTTATCGGCACCCACGACAATCACCTTTCGGTACTTTCCGGTCTCAATAAACTGAGCGCCGGTCGTCAAAGCATAGATAAATCCACTACATGCGGCGCTTACATCAAAACCAAAAGCACGGGTGATACCCACTTTATCTGCGATGACATTAGCGGTGGCCGGAAAAGTAAAATCTGGGGTGGTCGTCGCACAAATCAACAGGTCAATATCGTTGGGATCCAGATTCTTTTTCTCCAGAATCTGCTTAACGGCTTCTACAGCCATATCGGAAGTCCCTTTGCCTTCTCCCTTCAAGATTCTTCTCTCCTTGATGCCTGTCCTGCTCGTAATCCATTCATCGGTGGTATCCACCATGGTTTCAAGTTCCGCATTGGAGAGAATGTAATCTGGAACATATCCTCCTACGGCAGTAATGGCCGCCCGAGTTTTTTGCATTGAGTATGTTTTGTTCAAAATTAGGGGAATAAACCAATTCGGCCCTCCCTTTAGCGATGAAATTAGGTCGATCAGGTATTCATCGCACCACAAATACTGATTACCTGCCCCGAAATGTAAGCGCTTTCATCGCTGGCTAAAAACAAGGCTAAAGCGGCCACTTCTTCAGGTTGGCCGAATCGCTTCATCGGGATTTTCTCAAACCATTGTTCGGCTCCTTCGTCTTTAAGATAGTCGGTCATATCGGTTTGAATGAAACCAGGAGCAATGGCGTTGCAGCGGATATTCCGCCCCCCCATCTCCTGAGCCAAAGACTTCGTGAAGCCAATGATTCCAGCTTTAGATGCTGCATAACTACTTTGGCCGGCATTGCCTCGCATCCCTACGATGGAGCTCATATTGATAATGCTCCCACGTCGGGCCTTCATCATGGGCCGTATAACCTGCTTGCAAAGATTATAAACCGACTTCAAATTGGCCTGTATCACCTCATCCCATTGTTCCGGGCTCAACCTCAATAAAAGATTATCCCGAGAAATTCCTGCATTATTTACGCAGACATCGATGCCTCCAAAATCAGCCATAACAGAAGACACCAGGGCCTCGGCGGCCTCATAATCTCCGGCATCAGAACGATAGCCTTTGGCCTTGACTCCAAGCGCGGCCAGGCGAGCCTCTAAAGCTTCCGCCTTCTGCTGAGAAGAAAGATAAGTAAAAGCCACCTGGGCCCCTTCCTGGGCGAATTTCAGGGCAATAGCCTCCCCAATCCCCCGGCTGGCTCCGGTGATTAAAGCGATCTTGTTTTCTAGTCTTTTCATGTTGTAGAATATCTGGCGCTAATTTAGGCTTTCTATGCTTAAGCACGAAGCCAATCTATAGATAGGTGACGGCTCTATCCTAGCTCTTCTATTGAACTCGGCGCAAAGAAAAGCGGGACACTACCTGAAGCAGCGTCCCGCTATATTTTCCTATTCGAAGTTTCGCTTCGGATGCCTTCTCAGGCATCTCTGGAAACCATCTGGAAATTATCGGATGATATTAAACGGTTTGGAAATCACCGATCCGTCTGATACCGTCGCCC
>CAZYEZ010000149.1:0-413 GCA_964646775.1 uncultured Chitinophagaceae bacterium
AAACTTTTTCAGGGCAGATCAAACTTCAGTTTCCGCATGGGGAAGCTTCAGTCCATCAACCCACAACTGAAGCAGGTCACGCTGGATACAGGCATTATCGATTACGATTATTTGATTCTGGCAACGGGAACTGAAAGCAACTACTTCGGGAATGAAAACATTAGGCGGCATGCTTGCCCCATGAAAACCGTAGAAGACTCTCTGTACTTGCGTAATACCCTGCTATCGCATATGGAACAGGCAACGATCACGCAAGATATGTCTGAGCACCAAAAGCGAACGCGTATGGTCATTGCAGGTGGCGGTCCTACAGGAATTGAAATTGCCGGAATGTTAGCGGAAATGAGAATGAATATTCTGGCCAAGGATTACCCGGAGCTCGACACCAGATCTATTGAGATCTATCTCTTGGA
>CAZYEZ010000149.1:423-5226 GCA_964646775.1 uncultured Chitinophagaceae bacterium
AGCGCCGGTATTGTTGACCCCTATGAGTCCCACCGCTCAACAGTATGCCTATGATGAACTGACGCGGCTGGGGGTTATCATAAAACTCAACAAGATGGTAAAAGACTATGTGGATGATCAAGTAATCTTTGCCGATGGAGAAGTCATCGAAACCAAGCTTCTATTCTGGACTACTGGAGTGATATCCAAAGTTATTGAAGGCATCCCGGAAGCATCCTACGGACGTGGCAGGCGACTGATAGTCAATGAATTCAATCAGGTTAAAGGGATGGAGCATATATACGCCATAGGTGACACCTGCATCATGGAAGGCGATCCAAACTGGCCGCAGGGGCACCCCCAATTGGCACAGCCAGCTATTCAGCAAGGTCGGCGTTTAGCGATGAATCTTGGGGCGCATATTCGAAACAAATCAATGAATCCTTTCACATACAAGGATAAAGGCACCATGGCGATCATTGGTCGAAGTAAAGCGGTCGCCGATTTCCCCAAGCCAAAAATGCATATTAAAGGGTTCTGGGCCTGGTTGTTATGGCTCTTCGTCCATCTGTTCTCCCTCATTGACTATCGAAATCGGATAAAGACCATGTACAACTGGACAATAGCTTACTTCACCAAGGATCAATCCCTTCGAATGATCATCCGTGCCCGACTAGCCCATCATACCGAGGAAGTCAGAAAGCCGTCCTAACGTATGCCGGCACAATTCGCAGAATGGGAATTTTCTAGATACAGATACTGCGCCAAATTTCTATCCTCCCCTTTTATCCTCCCAAACCTGTCCCCGTTTTTTTCCGAGGTTGCTATTATTACTTGATCGAGGAGATCTAAACATGTTGGGTATAAGCCGAACTGTTCATTAGCCTCACGATCCGAGAATCTTGGCAGACCCATGGGTCAACATCTACGAAAGTTCCCGGGCTATAAGCAAAGAAACTGCGAATTATCGTACTTTGGAGTGATATGATCGTTTAGGAGTTTTGAAATATGAGGTCAGACCCATGGCCTAATTTAAACGGATGTTATCAAGGATTGCCTATCTAAGTTGCACTGCACTTATAATGTATATCGCCTTGCTGGGCTATCCCAAATGGGAAAACAAAGCGGGAGAGACAAGTTTAGGTTGGGATGCGGCGACCTATTACTGGTACCTTCCAGCTACGTTTATCTATCAAGATTTAAAAAAGCAAGCATTTAGTGACCTTATTATTGAAAAATATCAGTTCATACCTAACTATGAACCGTTTGTTCTCGAAAACGGGAATGTCGTTATTACCTATAGTTCCGGGCTTGCTTTGATGCATTTGCCCGCCTTCCTGGTCGCTCATATGCTGGCCAAGCCACTTGGCTTTACACCCGATGGATTTTCTCTCCCCTACCAAATCGCGGTCCAATTATGGAGCTTGCTTGCCGCTTTGGTGGGCCTTTGGTATTTCCGGAAACTGCTACTTCGTTATTTTAGCGACAAGACAACGGCCGTAACACTTCTCCTTCTCGTTTTCGGCACAAATTATTTGAACTATACGGCCGTCGACGTCACACTTACCCATAGCTGGCTGTTCTCCATCTTTACTCTAACGATGCTGAATGCTGCTAATTTCCATGCCACCGCGAAACGAAAATATGCGCTTCGGGTCGGACTGTTAGTTGGCCTCGCTATCCTTATCCGGCCCTCGGAAATCATAGTTATCCTCTTGCCCCTACTATGGGGACTGGAGCAGATCAACTCGGATACCTTGGGCCGTCAGATTAAATTCCTGAAGGCAAACTCCAAAACCGTATTACTGGCTGTAGCTGCAGCCCTATTCGTGGTTTGCATCCAGGTAGCTTATTGGTTGTATGTAGCAGGCACCCCTTTGGTATACAGTTATGGTGACAAAGGCTTCTCATGGCTGAGTCCGCACTTTTTTGACTTTACATTCAGCTACCGAAGCGGATGGCTTGTCTACACCCCGCTTCTGATATTTGCCTTTCTCGGAATGCTCGTATTGCTGAGACATGGAAAAAATAAAGTTGCCATTATCAGCTTCTTTCTTTTGAATTATTATGTGATCTCAGCTTGGGACGTCTGGTGGTATGGGGGTATGGGTGGCAGAGCCATGGTTCAAAGCTATGCAGTGGCCTTCTTTATGGTTGCCGCACTGGTAGAATGGTTATTTTCCACAAGATGGCTAAAGTGGCCTGCCTTCTCGTTAATGGCGTTATTCGCCTATGTCAATATTTGGTTCACCTATAATGCCCATGCGGGCCAGGGACTCTATGACCCAAACGGAATGACAAAAGCATATTATTGGGCGGTTGTGGGTCGTTTTAGAGTACCTGAATACAAGGAAAAATTCAAGGACACCGATGAATATTTTAAGGGTACGCCCAAGAACAGAAAACTTCTGTTCAGCTATGGCTTTGAAGATGACCAGACGGCTAGTGATGTAAATCCGATTTCGGGAAAGCGTTCCCTCTTCTTTTACCCCTATCGAGAATTTAGTCCAAAACTTTACTTTCCGCTTCAGCCATCGGAGGAGGACTGGCTGCGCGCTGTTGCGCGAGTTAGGCCACTAGAGCAGGAATGGGAGAACTGGAGAATGGTTCAATTTATTGTGGGCTTTAATCACCATGGCGAAAAAATTAAGGATCGTATGATCCGGTTGAACAGGTTCTGTCCGCCAGGAGAAATCACCGAAGTATACTTTGACATTGAAATCCCCGACCAGCCCTTCGACTCCGTCTATATCCTGTTTTGGACCCCCGGAAGTAGCTCAAGAATTCAAATTGATGAGATCAGCGTATATTCTTTTATGGAATAACCTTCAGCCCATTCCTTACCGGATATTTTAAGAGTATCCGAACGTTAAGTAAAGGTGCTGGCAACGATGCTTCGTTCTAAAACGAGAGAGAGGAAACCGCAAGTTCTTACAGGACCCCCAAACAAAGTGTACAAGGCAGGTAAAGATGAGTTTCCGGTATTTCGGCATGAATTAATGCCCTTCTTCATTAACTTATTTCGTCCCACTAAAAAAACCAAAGAAAAGATGAAGATTATGCTGGTGCGCAAACTCGTGTTTGCTCTTGTCCAGTTCGGATGAACACATGTGGTGATTATCTCTGATTCTGTTTACTAGTTCTATGTTCACCAATGCTTTCTTTGTCGGCTCAAAGCGCGGATAATCGGTGCGGTTGCTAAACCGAGGCCGATATTCATTTTTAAGTCGCGCCATGGATCTTGGATGCCAATAACCCGCGCGCATTGCCGCCTCCATATATTTGCTTAATACGGAATAAGACTCGTCATTATGATAATAAATGATGAAATCCGGCTGCCCACCAATAAACACCTCCTCTGTCCTTACTGTGGGAATGTACTGGTCCATGGGCAGCTGGTACTGCCTTTTGTATTCATTCTTAATAGAGTCTATGGTAGGTAAACCCAGTCGCTCCATCAACTGATCGGAATAAAGGCCCATATTCTGCTCTCCAAGGAATAGGTTCTGCTTAGCTAAGGAATCAATGAAAGCAAGATTTGCAGCGCTGATTTCTCTGTACCTCGCTTTATGCTCAGTCGCTGTCAACCCCACACCTGGAACATATTTTTTAAATAATTGTTCATTTACATTTCGATACATAAGCTCTAACAGCAGATCCTTATGAATGCGCTCCAGATACTTAGGGAAATATACTTCCTGGTATGCCAGCAAGTAAGAATGGTTTTTTTCGATAAATGGCTTGTAAATCTTCACCGGCATGCACATGGTCTGATAATAAGTACATGGACATCCCAGGTTAAGCAAGTCAAGAAAGGCAATATCAAATCCATTCCTGATCGCCTTCTTCATAAAATCCATGGCCAATGTATCCTCGTTAAAATGAAGAGCTAATTGAAAAGCCTCCAGGCAATCGTCAACAAATGCAAAATCGACTTTGTCAAAGGTTTCCTTAAAAATTGCCAACCCTTCCTTTGATTCGCCCCGCATGAAAATGGATTCCTCCGCCCGTATTATATCCCTATGATAGTCCAAGTAATCATAGTCCGCTGTCTGAGACTGTACCTGACCTATAGAGATCACGAAAAGGACTGAGAGGCCCAAAATGATTCGGGAAAATGATCTATGGGACATAAGCGTAAATTTGGTTGAATCTGTGGTTACGCCTCATTTAAATTAAATGAATTTATCAGAGGTTAATCTAAAAATAAAATAATTGCCATTATTCACATCGCGCATAGCATGCGCCATTCCGCCTCATACGAACTGCAATTCAGGCGGCAGAAAGTTTCAGTCGATGTCGAGGGACTTGGTTGCGAGGAAACCTTGATCGGAATACAACTTGACATAATAAATACCCGAGGGTAAATCCCCGGTCTCGAACATTCTAAGGTCGTCTCCGGACACTTGCTGAAGGAGCCTGCCTTGAAGAGTGAATATTTGGATGGAGCGGATCGGGCCCGCCCCACCCTTATCGATCCACACCGTACCTCTGACCGGCTGCGGGTACAGGATTATGTCGCGCCCTCCTCCGGACTCATCGCCCGGATCGTCGGCATGAAGGTCGGGATTGCAGTCGCCATCGTACCGCCTGTTGTGGTAGGTAGTTTGTCGACCGTCCTTATAGTTACAAAGTAGGTAAGTCTCCCATAAAGTGGTAGCCGCGTTACCAAGTCCATGGGAATGATCACTCCTATATTTCCATAGTATACCCAGGTTCGAGCCCACTCCTTCAATTAAGGTGATGGGCTCCTTCCTAGATATTAATCCTTTAACCCACATTGCGCACTTTTATAGAAAAACCAACTTTTCTCGGACTTTTTCA
>CAZYEZ010000150.1:0-1351 GCA_964646775.1 uncultured Chitinophagaceae bacterium
CCCCAAGATTTCGGGCTGAAAACTCTTGCATGGTTGAGGCCGGAAGATTGGCGAATATACCAACCATGATCAGCAAGGAAACCCCATTTCCAATGCCCCGATCGGTAATCTTCTCACCCAGCCACATCACGAAAAGGGTACCCGCGGTTAGCACCACGACGGTCGAGAGCCAGAACAGAAATCCAGACATCTCTGGAACGATCGCACCTCCGGATTGAGTCCGAAGATAGGCCACGTAAGCGCTGGCTTGAAACAAGGTCACGAGAACGGTCAGGTAACGCGTATATTGATTCATCTTTCTCCGGCCACTTTCTTCTTTTTGAAGCTTGGCCATCTGAGGAACCACAATCCCTGCCAACTGCATAAAAATCGAGGCAGAGATATAAGGCATGACACCGAGGGCAAAAATAGAAGCTCGGCTAAAAGCCCCCCCGGCAAACATGTTAAACAAACCCAATAGTCCTTCTTGGCTTCCTTCCAGCGCAAGAATATTTGGGTTAATACCGGGTAAGGTGATATAACATCCAACTCTATAGACCAGGATTAAACCCAGGGTGAATAATATCTTCTTACGGAGTTCTTCAATACTCCATATATTCTTCAGTGTTCCGATTAACTTCTTCACGAGATGCGTAGGTTATTCATAAGAAAATTAGCCATGCGAATAAACGACAAAAGACGCATTCCACCAAATGCGTCCTGAGCGAGTATCTGCGGCTATATCAGCTCTACCGTACCGCCGGCTGCTTCAATGGCCTGCTTCGCCTTCTGGCTGATGGCATTGACCTTGAAAGGTACTTTTGCCTTGGTTTCCCCGTTCCCTAGTATCTTCACCAGATCTGTGCGACCTACTAACCCATGAATATAGAGATTATCTAGGCTGAACTCGTCCAATGCATACTTTTCAATGAGAAAGTCCAGTTGACCCAGATTGAATACTTTGTAGTCGATCCGGTTCGCATTCTTGAACCCTCGCTTCGGAAGGCGACGCTGAATAGGCATCTGTCCTCCTTCAAATCCTTTTTTGGCAGAATAACCGGTACGGGCCTGCTGACCTTTGTTCCCTTTTGTTGCGGTTCCACCATGTCCGCTTCCTTCTCCACGACCGATTCTTTTCCTTTTGTGTACGGACCCTGCCGCGGGCTTTAATTGATGCAATTCCATCGTTTACATTTTTGAACTTGCGCGGGAATGTCAACCGCTCGCAAATTGATGAACAAAATTATTTTACTTCTTCTACTTTAACCAAATGGGCCACCTTCTTTACCATTCCCAGTACCTGAGGACTGGCTTCCAGTTCCACGCTATGGTTGATCTTCCGTAATCCCAGTGCGGTAAGCGTCCTTTTCTG
>CAZYEZ010000150.1:1361-5213 GCA_964646775.1 uncultured Chitinophagaceae bacterium
ATCTTTATTTTCGCCATGACTAATCGAATTTCTTATAGTTGAATGTAAAGAGAGCGAACGAAATCGAAGCTCGTCTAGCCGTTAAACACCTTTTTTAAGGGGATGTTCCTTTGCTTGGCCACTTCAATGGGCTCTCTGAGCGCTGCTAAGGCATTGAAAGTCGCTTTTACCACGTTATGCGGATTGGCCGAGCCTTGAGATTTGGAAAGGATATCGGTATATCCGGCTGCTTCCAATACGGCACGCATGCTTCCTCCCGCGATTACTCCAGTACCAGGTGCCGCCGGTTTAATCATCACCTTGGCTGCGCCTTCTTTAGCCAACTGAGGATGAGGAATGGTTCCGTTCATAACCGGTACGGTAACCAGGTTCTTTTTCGCGTCATCGATGCCTTTGGTGATGGCTTCTTGAACTTCCTTGGCCTTACCCAGACCATGACCTACCACTCCATTCCCGTTGCCTACTACAACCAAAGCAGAAAAGCTGAATGCCCGTCCACCCTTGGTCGTCTTAACCACACGATTAATGGTCACGACTTTCTCCTGAAGCTCGAGCTCGGCTGCCTTGACGCGATTTACTTGTGAATTTGCCATTGTGTTATTAAAGATAGTATGAAACAAATGAATTTAGAACTTCAGCCCCCCTTCGCGGGCGCCATCGGCGAGCGATTTCACGCGGCCGTGATATAAATATCCACCCCGATCAAATACACAGGCTTCAATTCCTTTTTCTTTCGCCGCCTCCGCTAAGGCAAGCCCCACTTTATGGGCTACGGCAACTTTATTTTCCGAAGCCTTGCTCGAAGCAATGGCGGGAATACGGGAGCTGGCAAAAGCCAAAGTCACTCCTTGGGTATCATCAATGAGCTGGGCATAGATGTCCCGGTTGCTGCGAAACACCGAAAGACGGGGACGCGCTGCCGTTCCCTTCACCCGGCTGCGAATGCGCCAGCGAAGTTTTTGACGCCGATTTACTTTTTGACTTACTGACATGATCTTATTTCTGGTTTACGGGCTTCCCTAGATCTTATCAAGAGAGCTACCGAATGATTAAAAAGGTTTAAAATATCGATTAGGCTAGGCCAACGGAACCCTCGAGTCCAGGCGCATCGCTTACTTGCTCGCAGATTTCCCGGCTTTACGACGAATGTACTCTCCAGAGAACCGAACCCCTTTCCCTTTGTAAGGCTCGGGCTTACGGAGACTCCGAATCTTCGCTGCTACCTGACCAAGCAATTGCTTGTCATGAGACTCCAGGGTTACCCGAGGGGCCTGGCCTTTCACCATGGTCGCCGATGCCTTCACCTCATCGGGTAGGGCGATCAAAATATTGTGGGAAAATCCTAAAGAAAGATCCAGCAGCTGGCCCTGAACCGAAGCCCGGTAACCCACGCCGACTAATTCCAACTCCCGGGTAAACCCTTGAGATACGCCGGTAATCATGTTATCGACGAGAGAGCGATAAAGCCCGTGCAAGGCTTTATGGCGAATCTGATCCGTAGGACGGATAACGGTAACCGTTCCTTCCTCTTGCTTAATCTTCATCTCGCGGTCCATGTTCATGGTCAGCGTCCCTTTGGGACCTTTGACGGTCAAAACGTTCTTATCGTCCATGGAAAGCGTAACGCCCTGAGGAATGGTAATGGGCTTCTTGCCTATACGTGACATATTCTATGTTTAATCTTCTTGTTGAAGTGGTGATGAAATAAGATAACGGGCGGTCAGCTTAGTATAGGGCTCAGCTTAATGCTCGGTATCTACTCAATGCGGTCTAATTAAATCGTTTGTTTATTAGCTTTCTGAAGAGGTTCTTCTTGTTGGATGGGTTTTGGATGATCGATGCTTGATTCCCATTGAAATACTTCATTGCAATCCTTAAAAAAAACAACCTGCTGGGTTAGTATACATAAGCCATGACTTCACCACCCACGTGCTGACTACGCGCATCCTTGTCGGTCATAACCCCTTTGGAAGTCGAGATGAAAGCAATCCCTAATCCATTCATAATTCGGGGAAGCTCATGAGGTTTGGCGTACTGCCTAAGTCCTGGCCGACTAATCCGCTGCAAGTCGGTAATCGCCGGAACACGGGTCTGGGGGTCATATTTCAAGGCGATTTTGATAATGCCTTGTTTTTTATCGTCCTCAAATTTGTATTTAAGGATATACCCTTGTTCGTAAAGAATTTCCGTCATCTTCTTTTTTACATTGGAAGCGGGAATCTCTACGATGCGATGGCGAGCCATCTGAGCATTCCGAATACGGGTGAGAAAATCTGCAATTGGATCGGTAACCATGATTTGTCTATATCTAAGTAATGGAGTTTTATGAAACGGGTTTCAGTGAGGAGACTGACCTTGAATCGAAAAAGCGAAGGAGGTTTGTTACCAGCTCGCCTTGGTGATCCCAGGAATCTTCCCATCTAAAGCCATATCGCGAAATACTACCCGGCAAATGCCAAACTGGCGCATATAACCCTTGGGCCTACCGGTAAGCTGACAGCGGTTCTTCAGACGAACGGGAGAGGAGTTTCTCGGCAATTTGTCCAATGCCTCCCAATCTCCGGCCGCTTTAAGGGCTGCCCGCTTTTCCGCAAACTTGGCTACCATGCGCTCCCGTTTTCTTTGACGGGCTTTTACTGATTCTCTAGCCATAATTTTTTATTAATCCTATTTTAGTTGTTGTCTTTCTTCAAGTTCTTAAAGGGCATACCCAGCTCCCGAAGCAGGGCATAGGCCTCTTTATCATTCGGTGCGGAAGTGACAAAAGTGATGTCCATACCGCTGATCCGGTTGATTTTATCAATGTCCAGTTCCGGAAAAATGATTTGCTCGGTAACCCCCATGGTAAAGTTCCCACGGCCATCAAAGGATTTATCGCCCACCCCTTTAAAGTCTCTTACACGAGGAAGGGTAACGGCGATAAAGCGGTCAAGAAATTCATACATTCTTGCGCCGCGCAGGGTAACCCGGCAACCGATGGGCATCATCTTCCGGAGTTTAAAGTTCGACACGTCCCGTCTGGAAAGCGTAGGTACGGCCTTCTGACCGGTCACCAAAGTCATTTCCTGTACGGCATCGTCGATCAGCTTCTTGTCTGCTACGGATCCTTTTACGCCCTGGTTCAGGCAGATCTTAAGTAGACGAGGGCATTGCATGACCGTCGAATAACCAAACTCCTTCATCAAAGCAGGAACGACTTCATTCCTGTATTTTGATTGCAATCTGGGGATATAAGTTTTTGCTTCCATTATTTAATTTCTTCTCCTGATTTTTTCGAAATTCGCTGCACCCCATTTTCGGTGCGCTCCCTGCGGATGCGGCTCCCTGCTTTTGCCTTGGGATCCCAAAGCATGACATTGGAGATATGAATGGGCGCCTCCTGGTTTACAATACCCCCTTGCGGGTTTTGCGCGTTGGGCTTCATATGCTTGGTCACCATGTTCACGCCTTCGACGAGCACCCGGCTTTTGGCAGGATAAACAGCCAGCACGTTCCTGGGAGTGGTACGATTCTTATCGTCTCCCGAAATCACGATGACCTGATCGCCCTTCCTGATATTAAACTTAGGTTGAAATCTCTTGTTCACAATAATATATGTTAGTGTTGCGGCGCTTCGCCAAACGGGGGGCAAAGGTACAACAAATTCTACAATACTTCAGGGGCTAAGGAAACAATTTTCATGTAGCCTTTATCCCGGAGCTCTCTGGCCACCGGACCAAATATACGCGTGCCTCTGGGCTCGTCTGAGTTATTCAACAAAACCACGGCATTGTCGTCAAAATTGATATAAGATCCATCTTTGCGGCGCAGTCTCTTCTTGGTTCTTACGATCACCGCTTTGGAAATCGTACC
>CAZYEZ010000151.1:0-5180 GCA_964646775.1 uncultured Chitinophagaceae bacterium
TATAAGGATCTTGCATCTCCTGAAAATAGGCCCGGGCTTCCGCCTTGGACTTCATCTCTCGGATATAGGGATTCTTTTCCCGAGCCAGCTCCTTCATCTTGGCTTCAATGCGGGGCAGGTCGTCTTCTCCCAAATGTTCGCCGCCCAAATCAATATCGTAGTAGAATCCCTGCTCAATGGGGGGACCGATGGCCAATTTGGCCTCCGGATAGTAAAAACGGATGGCCTCGGCCATCAGATGGGCCGATGAATGCCAGAAAGTGGCCTTACCCTGATCGTCCTCCCAGGTGAGTAGCCGAATCTTCGCCCCGTCCGGCAGCGGGCGGGTGGCATCCCAAACTTCTCCATCCACCGCCACGGACAAGACCTTTCGGGCCAAGCCTTCACTAATGCTTCGAGCCACATCCAAGCCCGTACTCCCTTTCGGGAATCGACGGGTGGACCCATCGGGAAGGTCGAGCGCTATCATCTCTTGAATTTCCATATAACGTAAAAGTGCACAAAGTTAAGGATTGCATCCCAACTCCCATGACGAGAGATCCCCTCCATGGCATGGGGGAACCTCCCCTGGCTAGGCAGGGAACCGCGATCATACCGGGGTGGGAAAGGCTGAAAATCCATGCCGCTCATAAAACCCGGATCATCTGTGCTAATAAAAGCATTCTTGGCATTTACCTATGGGAGCGACCCATACACCCTGATTTAAAAGCGGAGTAAGGTTGCGCTATAATATACGGTATCTTTCAAAGGAATGGTCTCCAGGTTGCGGATAATCCGGTAGCGGAGTTTAAGCCGATTTTCGGTGTATTCCAAGACTTCGGCCTCCAGATCATTGTGACCCAGGAACATATCCCCCGCATAGTAGATGTACATGCGTGTCTCCGCTTCTCGGGTGCCATACTGGATCTCTACCTCTTCGGTTTCGCCGCCACATTTTGCTTCTCCGGTCACCAATGCCCCTCTTTGGTGGGTTCTAAATACCAGATAATCATCGGCTTTACACTCCGGAATATTCCGACGCACATAGATCGTATCGTCGAGCGGCCCGTCCGGAATCAGATTGTTGTCGTTATCATATTCCACCAAGGTGAAAAGGGTATCAACCGGTTGGGGATCTTCTAAAGAAGGGGGAACCTCTTTGAGGATGCCTGTGGTTGTGGACAGATCCAGCCGCCATTTACCCTCACGGAGCTTCTCCTCCATGGACAGCGGGGTCTCCACTTTCTCACAAGCTGTCCAAAGGAAAATGAGCGATAAGAATCCAATAATGCGTTTCATGGATAATGTTTAGTATACAAAAAAATGATCCGCCCCCAAAAAGGATAAACCCGTTTTGTCGGATAACCCGATAAAAATAATTATTTCCTCTCGCTTATAAAACTATTGACGCAAAAATCTTTCTCCTGGCCTGATTTTCGCAATTCTGGATGCGATCCCTGGCAATTGTTGTAATTTTCCCTCCGGTGGGTCCCCGATCCACCCCTGCCTCAAATCCAGGCCCATGTACATGAAAAAAGTCTTTCCGCTCATTGTTGTACTGATTACCCTGTCGGTATTGGGAATCATCTTTATCCAAGTGTCTTGGATCCAGAATGCCGTCTCCCTGCGGGTAAAACAACATGAGCAGGACAGGATTCATGCGATCTCCGACATCCGAACCTTGGCATGGAACAAATTCATCGAGTACTCCGGCCTGATCGGCTGGATGAACGAAGAAACGAAGATGTTTCACCTTCAGAACTTTACTGCCCAAGTCCTCTCGGGACCTGAAATCGACAAGATTATTCAGCAATCGCTGGAAGCCAACAACATTCACGAACCTTTCGAATACGCCATTACCAATATATTTCGCACGCCCATTGCCTTATCCGAAGGCTTTCAGCCAGACTATTTTAACAGCTCCTCAACGATGCATATACTGCTGACTCCGGAGAAAGCTAATTTTCGGGAGACCCTGCATCTATACATTCCTGAAGACCGCCACTATATCCTGGGTAAAATGGGTTGGATGATCGGCGCCTCGATCTTATTTACGACCATCATCATCAGCGCCTTTGCCCTCACCATCCGTACCCTTTTTACGCAAAAAAAGCTTAGTGAAATCAAGTCGGACTTCATTAATAACATGACCCATGAGCTGAAAACCCCCTTGGCAACCATCTCCCTGGCCATCGATGCCTTAACCAATGAGAAGGTGATTGGCGACCCTGTAAAGATCAAATATTACAGCGCCATGATCAAGGAGGAGAACCAGCGAATGAATAAGCAGGTCGAGACCATATTACAATCCGCAAGAACGGAGCAGCAAGACCTCAGCCTTGAACTTAAGCCCCTCGATGCCCATGCCCTGATTCGAAAAGTCGCCGACAATCTATCCTTGCAAATCAAAGGAAAGCAAGGTCAGCTAAACCTCAATCTCCACGCCCGCAAGCATCATATTTTGGCCGACGAGATCCATTTCTCCAATGTTATTTTTAACCTCTTGGATAATGCCATCAAATATGCCCGGGACCTTCCTCTGCAGGTCGATATCACCACCGAGAACCAAGGAAATTATCTTCAGATAACCGTAAAAGACAACGGCATTGGCATGAGTAAGGAAACCCAGTCGCGGGTATTCGAAAAATTCTACCGGGCCCACACCGGTAACCTGCACAATGTGAAAGGATTTGGACTAGGCCTTAGCTATGTCAAAGCCACGGTAGAAGGCCATCACGGTCGGGTAAAAGTGGAAAGTGCGCTTGGAAAGGGAAGCAGCTTTCTACTTCAGTTTCCAATCCATACCGCCTGAGCTGGAAGGGAAAAGCCCTTCTTTATCTTTTCGGGAAAAATCGCCGGCATTTCACCTACTGCCAACGATGTTCGGGACTTTCACCCCATTTCACCTCATTTCACCCCATTCTAATGACCCATGCCGGGCGGACAAAAAAAAGAAAGAAGCGGGAAACCTCAAAAGCGGGAAACTCAAAAGCGGGAAACTCAAAAGAATATCCCGCTTTAATTTTTTATCGGACCCTAGGGGTCTCTAATGCATCATCTGGGTTTGCAAAACTACCTCCACCCTTTGCATTTCACCTTTGCCGTCTGACGACTTAGGATAGGATTAAAACAGGCGACCATCAAATCAGGGTGCAAAGCCCACGGATTACACTACCAAGCCGAATCGCATCAAATATTTGCGCTTCCGTCCCTCCTTGCTCCTTGACGGAAGCTTCATGAGAAGTCACGCAACGCTCGCATCCATTGAGGGCAGAAACCATGAGGCTCAAGAGTTCAAAGAAAAGTTTTCCTCCCACCGGATTCATCATGGTTGACATCCGAATGCCCGCTGGTTGATTCTCGTAGAAAGTATTCGCTGCCATGAAGTGCCGAAAACGATAGAGCACATTATTGGTTCCCATCAGGCTGGTTCCCGCATAAACTTCTGCGATTTGCGCATCGCTGGCGCCCTCCTCTTTGGCTAAGACTTCAAAGCCCTTGGCACAAGGGGTGTTTCGGTCATTGACGGCCACGGCCAAAGCCAGTAATAGGGCCTGTTGTCGACTAAAATGAGTGCTTCCTAAAACGGATTTAATGTTCAGTTTCAAGTCACGCAAAAAACGGCTGTCCACTTCAGAAAGTCGCTCTAAGGCGATGCCGGTCTCCTCTACCGGGATCCGTAATTCCTCGAGCATGGAAAGTAAAGACGGGGAGTATTTTGATTTCATAGACCTAAGTTTTATTGGACCGCCTCCAAGATTTTCTCAAGATTTTCTCAAGATTCTCTATGGGGCTTTGTAACAAAAATTCCAGGCGATTCACGGTTAGGCGATTCCTCCTAGATCATCCTTTTCTAGACGAACCTACGAGCCTTCTAGGCTCCCAAAAGGCTTCCCACCACAACTCTCGTGGGGAAGAAAAACCCGACCGTTGGTAACGGTCGGGCATACATGAGTCTGCAATGATTAAGCGACCGCTTCCTTCTCTTGCTTCTGGGTTAAGGTCTCTTCTCCCTTGGTCCAGTTACAGGGACAAAGCTCATCCGTTTGCAATGCATCCAAGACACGCAATACTTCTGCGACATTGCGGCCTACGCTCAAATCGTTGATGCTCACCCAGCGAACGATCCCGTCTGGATCGATAATATAGGTAGCTCTGTAAGCAATCTTTTCTTCCGGCTCCAAAATTCCCAAAGAGGCAGCCAAAGATTTGGAGGTATCGGCAATCATGGGGAACTTCAGGTCTCGAAGGTCTTCATGATCTTTTCTCCATGCCAAGTGAACGTATTCACTATCTGTTGAAGCACCCAATAAAAGGGTATCGCGGTCTTGAAAATCTTCAAATGCTTTATTGAACTCTGCGATCTCGGTGGGACAAATAAAAGTAAAATCTTTAGGCCACCAGAACATCACCGTCCATTTGCCCGCCATGTCCTCGGTTCCCAAATCTTTAAACTCTTGTCCTTTCTCCAGGGAAACCACCGCTTTCTTTTTAAACTCGGGGAAGCGGCTCCCGATGGTAACAAATTCGTTCATCATGATCTATTAGTTTTTGACTAGGGCAAAGTTCGCCCGAATCGCCCATGGTTCCAAGCCCGGCCATATTGGGATTGACTATAAATGAATAAGAACAACAAATCTCCGCTTACGCTTATTTGACGCTTAGGCTCTTTATGGACCTCCTGGCTTATGGCTAAAAGGAGAAACCCCATACATCCTGAACCATGGACATCCAAACCGGCTCGAGAGCCCAGGGATGGTATGGCGCCTCAGGGTGTATGGGGCATCGGAAAGGGTGGTAAGACCTCTTATTCCCAGTCGCGTCCCAAGGGAGGCTTGGCCTCAGCCCTCATCGAAGTAAGGTGACCGATCCCGATTTTCGCATTCGCTGACCTAGATAACAGAACCCATCTACTTCCCAAATATAAACACCGGTGGGCGCCAATTCTCCGTTGATGGTTCCATCCCATTCGTTGACCGGGTCCGTCGTGTAGAACACTTGTTTCCCCCAACGGTCAAAGATGCGAAAGTGATTGAGTTTAACCAGCCCCTGGTTCAAAATACCAAACCGGGCATTCCCCAGGGAAACATCGGATCCTGGCAAAAAGGCATTGGGCAGGTTGAGTTCTTTACAGTCCATCGTGACAACCACCGTATCGGTCACCACGCAGCCGTAAGTATCTCTTACCCTAAGATAATAGG
>CAZYEZ010000152.1:0-5145 GCA_964646775.1 uncultured Chitinophagaceae bacterium
GAAATGAAGTGCCCATTCAAGCGCAGGGAAGGGATATTGAGAGCTTTCAATGGACCCCTTCGGCAACCTTGTCCTGCTCCGATTGCTCGTCGCCGATTGCCCGCCCACTAAAGTCGACGCAGTACACGGTTATTGTAACGAATGAGTATGGATGCCTTGACTCGGCCTCGGTGCGCATCGAAGTATTTTGCGACCAGTCCCAAGTTTTCCTACCCAATACCTTTACTCCGAACGGGGATGGGCAAAATGACCGGTTCTACCCGCGTGGTGTGGGGCTGACGGAGGCTCGAGTATTTCGGATTTATAATCGCTGGGGAGAACTCGTCTTCGAGAAGCGGGGGCTCGCATTTAATGATCCCTATGCGGGCTGGGATGGAACTTTCCAAGGGAACCCCTTAGCTCCAGATGTTTTTGTATGGTTTTTGGAAGCAGCTTGCGAAAGTGGGGAAGCGATTCAGTTGAAGGGGGATATTTCGTTGATTCGTTAAATCGATGGGTCTTATGAGAAGAAGATGGATAGGGACGGCCGTGGCAATCATCATATTTTGGGCATGCGGATCAACGGCGACGGCTCAGGATGTTCATTTCTCGCAGTTTTATGAACATGCCATATTGCGGAATCCGGCATTGACCGGGGTGTTTTCGGCAGATTACAAACTCGGCGTCGCTTATCGCTCTCAATGGGGTGCCATTTCCCATCCGTTTCAAACGGCGCTAGCTACCGGCGAAACCCGTCTTAAGATGGGCGCCGGCGAGGCTCGCGATTTTCTCAGCCTTGGTCTGCTTTCCTTTTATGACCGGGCGGGTTCTGCGGGCATGCAGACGGTCAGCCTGTATCCTGCCATAAACTTTAATAAGTCCCTGGAAGACGCCATGAACTCCTATCTATCGGTAGGATTTACGGCCGGATATAATCAGCGAAGCGTTGATCCGGGCCGGATGACCTTCGATAATCAGTATCAAAACGGGCAGTTCAACCCCTCGGCGCCTAGCGGAGAGCCCATGCCCATTACCTCCTATTCTCTATGGGATCTGGGTGCGGGTATTTCCTTTAGCTCTACCAGTGGACAGGAAGCAATCCGGGCTTTATCCTATTATCTGGGGATTAGTGGCTACCGTATTACCCAGCCAAAGGCCTCGTTTTTGAAGAATGAGCTGGTTCGTGTAGGCATTAAATGGACCGCGAACGCGGGTATGAGCAAAGCGGTCAGCGATCAAACGCATATTCAAGTTCACTTCAACTACACCAAGCAGGGAAACGCCTATCAAGAGTTGATCCTCGGGGCACTTTTTGGCTGGAATCGTCAAGATATGGGCCGCGAGTCTCCCTTCTCCCTCACCGGTGGCATGTTCTACCGCCATGGAGACGCGTTGATACCTACGCTGAAAACTGGATTTGGTGATTATTCAATTACCCTAAGCTATGATGTCAACATCTCGGGATTACGAATGGCAAGTCAGTACCGGGGCGGTTTGGAAGTCACGGCGATGAAGACCGGACTTTTTCCCGGCGGACGCTATCAACGGGCCAAGACCATCTGTCCGAATTCATTCTGGTAGACGTCGGGGGACATTTTCCTATCCCATCGAATGCAGGCTCTATCATAGTCTTCACCGCGATCGGCATTGAGAACAGCGTCGCTTTCATTGAACTGCGGTATGGGAAGGCCCAAGCGATACATGGAGGGCTAGGGCTCATACAAGCAAAAAATCCTCCTGCCCGAAGACAGGAGGATTGATAGGTCGTAAGGACGCGTGATCGAGACGGGAATTAGTATCCCATATCCATACCACCGGGCATTCCACCTGGCATAGCAGGCGCACCGGCAGATTTGGGTTCTGGCTCGTCGGCAATCACACATTCCGTGGTCAGCAGCATGCTCGCGATGGAAGCGGCATTCTCCAACGCTACCCGGCTAACTTTGGTCGGGTCAATGACACCGGCTGCCAACATGTTTTCATAGGTTTCTGTTCTGGCATTGAATCCAAAATCACCTTGACCTTCGCGGATTTTCTGAACCACGATGGAGCCTTCCATACCCGCGTTGGCAACAATCTGACGGATGGGTTCCTCAAGTGCACGACGAACGATGGCAATACCCGTGGATTCATCGGCATTATCTCCTTGGAGATTTTCAATGGATCCTACAGCGCGGATGTAAGCAACGCCACCGCCTGGTACGATGCCTTCTTCTACCGCCGCACGGGTGGCATGAAGGGCGTCATCGACGCGGTCTTTCTTTTCTTTCATTTCTACTTCTGTAGACGCGCCCACATACAGAACGGCCACTCCGCCGCTCAGTTTAGCCAGACGCTCCTGAAGCTTTTCCTTATCGTAATCGCTGGTGGTCGTCTCGATTTGAGCCTTGATCTGGTTTACCCGACCTTCGATCAAGGATTTTTCTCCCTTACCATCTACGATGGTCGTGTTATCCTTGTCGATGGTAATGCTTTCGGCCTGACCCAGGTAATCCATGGTGGCGTTCTCCAACTTGTAACCTTGGTCTTCGCTGATAACGGTACCGCCGGTGAGAACGGCAATGTCTTGAAGCATTTCCTTACGACGGTCGCCAAATCCAGGTGCTTTTACCGCAGCAATCTTGAGGGATCCGCGAAGTTTGTTCACCACCAGGGTAGCCAGGGCTTCTCCGTCTACATCTTCGGCAATGATCAACAGCGGACGGCCCGACTGGATAACACTTTCCAAAATGGGAAGTACATCCTTCAAAGTGCTGATTTTCTTCTCATAGATCAGAATGTAGGGGTTCTGAAGTTCCACCTGCATTTTCTCTGTATTGGTCACAAAATAAGGGCTCAGGTAACCGCGGTCAAACTGCATCCCTTCTACCACTTCGACGGTGGTATCGGTTCCTTTGGCTTCTTCTACCGTGATCACCCCTTCGTTCCCAACTTTTTTCATGGCCTCGGCAATCAGACCTCCGATGGTGTGGTCGTTATTTGCAGAGATGGTGGCCACCTGCTGGATTTTCTGGTTGTCGTTGCCGACCCGCTCAGACTGGGTTTTCAGGTTGGCTACGATTGCCGAAGTGGCTTTGTCAATCCCTCTTTTAAGATCCATGGGATTGGCGCCCGCGGCTACGTTCTTCAGACCTTCGCTGATGATGGCCTGAGCAAGAACGGTGGCGGTTGTGGTTCCGTCTCCCGCTACATCGGCGGTTTTGGAAGCCACCTCTTTTACCATTTGAGCACCAAGGTTCTCAATGGGATCTTTGAGTTCAATTTCTTTGGCTACCGATACCCCGTCCTTGGTAATGGCCGGTGCGCCAAATTTCTTTTCGATAACTACGTTCCGACCTTTGGGTCCCAGGGTGACTTTAACGGCGTCGGCCAATGCGTCGACCCCTTTCTTCATTCGGTTTCGCGCTTCGATATTAAAAAATAGCTGCTTTGACATAAGAATTACAGTTATGGTTTTTTAGATTAGAAATGATTCGTTCAGGATTCCGGAGATCCGGTTAGAGTACCGCAAGGATATCGCTTTCTCTCATGATTAGATAATCACCTCCTTCCAGGCTAATCTCTGTACCGGCATACTTGCCGTAAAGAACGGTGTCGCCTGCTTTCACGGTCATGGGCTCATCTTTCTTTCCAGGTCCAGCGGCTACCACCGTGCCCTTTTGGGGTTTCTCTTTGGCGCTATCTGGAATAATGATCCCACCCGCGGTCTTTTCCTCTGCGGCCGCAGGCTGCACAATAACCCGATCATGAAGGGGCGTGATTTGAACTTTGTTTGCCATTTTTTGATGAATTTATGATGTGATTACAAAAAGATGATTAGACAAGAATCTGATAATCACATTTTGTGCCATGGCCAGGAAGCTTCTCTAAATCAGCCATTTTTGCAGTTCTCCCACGAAAATGAAAGCATAGAGGGAGAAGGCGACCGACATTTTTTCACCCGGGGTGCAAAAATTGCATCTCTCAGCGATCAACGAAGGGAGCATCAGTCCTAGTTAGAACGACCTCCCTGGATGCGTGTCAGCAATCCGGTGGTAGAGTATCCGGGCAGGAAAGGGACGATTTCCAGCCTCCCGCCATGGCTTTGTACGAGCTCGGCGCCGACCACTTCTTCGGGCTTATAGTCTCCCCCCTTGACCAAGACATCGGGAAGGATGGCTTCGATGATTTTTGCCGGGGTGGCCTCGTCAAAAACGAGAACCATGTCCACCCAAAGCAGGGAGGCAACCATGATCAACCGATCGTTTTCCGGGACAATGGGCCGGCTCTCCCCTTTTAATTGGGCGACGGAGGCATCCGAATTCAAAGCCACAATCAGCCGATCGCCCATGGATTTGGCCCTGGCTAAAAGATCCAGGTGACCTGGATGGAGCAAGTCGAAACAGCCGTTGGTAAAAACCACCGACTTGCCCATGTTTTTCCATATGCTGCAGCGACGTTTCCAGGTCGTTTCATCTAAGACGATCTTGTTCTTCGCCCAATCTATCGTTTCCATAGGCTTGTTTTTTTTGGTGTAAATATCGATTATAAAGCGGGAGGGCTAGGAATGCGGCAAGGCCGAGGAGGATAACGATGCCGGTCTGCACAGACCAGGACACCCATCCAAAGGCTTTACCGTCCGGCCCTGAAATTCCGTAATAAATCAGGATTTCTGCGATCAAAGCAGGGTAGGCCCCCAATCCGCCCGGCGTGAGAATCATACCCAAGCTTCCGAAGATCAGAACGACCAAAGCGGCCAGTACGTTTAGATGGTCGGTCGGCGGCAAGGCTAGAAATCCCAGGTATACCTGGCTAAGATACATGGCCCAAATCAAGACTGAATAAAGGAGAAACGGCCCCCGGGTTTTCATGCGAAACAGGGCGCCAATCCCGGTTAAAATACCGAGAAGAAATTGCGCAATGCGGCCGCCCGCCTTTCTGCGGACCAAAAAAATGGCCAGGACAATAAGAAAACCTAAAAGGCTGATGCCGGCTAAAAGGATCCATTTTCGGGAGGCCAGTGCCCCGAGTATTTCCAGGGCAAACTCACCGATGACGGCTTCAGTGTGCTGTTCAAGCAAAACTCAGCGACGCTCCTTCGCGATGGAGAGAAGGTGCTCACGATGCCGCAGATTGGCAATCTCTACCAGCTGGACGAGGTGGTGAAGGACGTGGCAATGAAGGTCG